>JAFAMS010000520.1 GCA_019233165.1 Vulcanimicrobiota bacterium
AGCGGATCATCCTCGACTTGTATCGTGCCTCGCAAGCCGGCGTCCCGATCGAGGTGATCGTGCGCGGGATGTGCAAGCTGCGGCCGGGGATGCCCGGGATGAGCGAGACGATCTCCGTCCGCAGCATCGTCGGCCGGTTCCTCGAGCATTCGCGGATCTACATCTTCGAGAACGGTGGAAACCGCGAGGTCTATATCGGAAGCGCCGACCTCATGGGGCGCAATCTGGACCGCCGCGTCGAAACGATCGTCCCCGTTCTCGACCGGCCGATCGCGGGGAGTATCGTCGACGAGATCTTTGCTACGCTCGCGGCCGACAACCAGAAAGCGCGAATCATGCGTACCGACGGATCGTACGAGCGCAGGCAAGTCCAGACCGGGGAAACGCCGAGCGACGCGCAGCGGACGTTCCTGGCGCGTGTCGCGACGCCTACGGCGCCGGCGGACGGCGCGCCAGCCCGAGGATGACCGTCCATTCCTGCTCGGTGACCGGCTGCACTGAAAGACGTTGGCCTTTGCGCAAGAGCGGCATATAGGCGAGCGCAGGTTCGGCGCGCATCTCCGCGAGCGTTACCGGCCGCGGTACGTCGGCTTCGGGACTGACCTCGACCATGAACCACATCGGCTTCGCCGGCGTCGAGCGCGGATCGAAATAGTCGCCGCCTTTCTCCCACGCGGTCGGATCGGGATGCGCCTCGCGGCTGACCTTGACGATCCCGACGACCGCCGGGACTGCGATCGAGCTGTGGTAGAAGAAGCCGAGGTCGCCGAGCTTCATTTCCATCATGTTGTTGCGAGCCTGAAAGCTGCGCACGCCGCTCCAGCCGGTCTTCCCCTCGTTCTTGAGGCGTTCCCACGAAAATTCATCGGGCTCGCTCTTGAATAGCCAGTAACGCATGCGCGCGGTCCTTCTCGGCGCCTCGCGAAATCCGCTGCTCAACGGCTTCATGCAAGCGCGAGGCTTGCGACTCGGCGCGGGGCGCTTCGTCGCCGGTGAGACGCTCGACGAATTCGTCCCGATCGCGCGCGGACTGAACGCCCGAGGCTTCGCGCTCGCGGCAGCGATTCTGGGGGAAGGCGTCTCGGAGCGCGCGCAAACGCGTGGGGTCGTCGCCGAGCTGCGCGCGTTGCAGAGCCGGATCGCCGCCGAGGGCCTGCGCGCTAACGTCGCGCTCAAACTGACGCACCTGGGACTTGCGATCGACGAATCGCTCGCCGCCGAAAATCTACGGGAGCTCGTCGAGCATGCGGAAAGCCTCGGTGCATTCGTGCGGATCGATATGGAGGAATCGCAGTACGTCGATGCCACCCTGCGGATCTATTGCGGTTTGCGCGCTGACGGAAAGTCGAATCTCGGCGTAGTCTTGCAGGCGTACCTGTACCGCACGTCTTCGGATCTCGCCGAGCTGTTGCCGCACGAGCCGAACCTGCGGCTCGTGAAGGGCGCGTACCTCGAGCCGCCGAGCCTCGCGTATCCGAAAAAAGCCGACGTCGACGCGCAGTACAAGGCGCTGATCGAACGTGCGCTCGCGGGGGCCGGCTTCACCGCGATCGCGACCCACGACGAGGACGCGATCCGCCACGCGATCGCGGTCGCGACGCATCGCCGTTTCGAGTTTCAGATGCTGTACGGCGTACGGCCCGCGCTGCAGGCCCGGCTCGTCGCGGAAGGCTATCCCGTTCGAATTGCCGCACCGTTCGGGCGCTCGTGGTTCCCGTATCTGATGCGGCGTCTCGCCGAGCGGCCGGCGAACGTCGCGTTCGTGCTGCGCAGCCTCTTGAAAGGATGAACGGGGAATGGATGCGATCGTAGTGACCGGTGCGAGCCGCGGGATCGGTGCGGCCGTTGCCCGCCTGGCCGCGGAGCGCGGGTTCGCGGTCGCCGTCAACTACGCGACCGATCGCAGCGGCGCCGAGTCGGTCGTCGCCGAGATCGCGCGGCGCGGCGGGAAGGCGACAGCGATTGCGGCCGACGTCTCGCGCGAAATCGACGTTCTCCGGCTGTTCGACGAGGCGGCGAAGCTCGGGCCGCTCAAGGCGCTCGTCAACAACGCCGGGATCACCGGCGGGATCTCGCGCCTCGAGAACGCGAGCGCGGAGACGATGGAGCGCGTCCTTGCGATCAACGTGCTCGGCACGATGCTCTGCGCGCGAGAAGCGGTGAAACGCATGTCGACGAAGCGCGGTGGTGCCGGCGGCGCGATCGTCAACGTCGGCTCGCGTGCCTCGCAGCGCGGCGGCGCCGGCGATTACGTCTTTTATGCAGCCTCGAAAGGCGCGGTCGACAGTTTCACGATCGGGCTCGGCATCGAAGTCGCGGCCGAAGGGATCCGCGTCAACGCCGTCTCGCCCGGATTCATCGACACCGAGATCCACGCGCGTTCCGGCGCGCCGGACCGAGCCAAGACGATCGTTCCCACGATCCCGATGCAGCGGATGGGGACGGCCGAAGAGATCGCCGAGACGGTGCTCTGGCTGCTCTCGCCGGCGGCGTCGTACGTCACCGGCGCGATTCTACCGGTCGGCGGAGGCCGTTAGGGCTAACGTTTCGCCCATTCCGGCGTCGGGTAGAGCGGTTTGCCGTTGGCGATCCCGCTCGGCCACACCGTCACGAGCGCGGCGTTCTGGATTTGGTTCACCGCCATCGGCTTGTACACGTTTTGGCCGCGGTCGTCGAACTTCAAGATCCCGAAGAACGTCACGACGTCGAGCTTTGCCAGCGCGTCGCGAACCCGCTCCGGATCGGTCGTGCCCGCGGCCTCGAGGGCGTACTGAAAGGCGAGGCAGCCCGCGGTCGATTCCGCGTTGTGGTACTCGGGAGCGATTCCGAACGTCTTCTGGAACGCCTTCGCGTACTCCGGAGCGGTCGCGTAAAATCCCGAACGCCCTTTATAGGTCATCGTCGGCGTCCATTGCGTCCCGCCGAAGACGAAGTTCGCGTCGCGGCCGAGCGCTTCGCGGAAATCGGGCGTGTCCGGTCCGACGGAGTAGCCGAAGATCCGCGCGTTGACGTTCTGCTCCTTGAAGCCTTTCTGAAAGAGCAGCGAATCCTGAAGGTAGCCTGCGATCAAGACGACGTCGGGATTTGCAGCCTTGATCTGCGCGACGACCGGCGAGACGTCGCTTGCGGCGGCCGGAAACTTCTGGTTGTAGACGATCTGCATCCCGTGCGCCTGCGCGTAATCGGCGGCGCCTTGCCCGACTTCGATCGGGAACGCGAGGTTCGCAGAGGCGACCGCGAGCGTCTTCGGCGCCGGCTTCATGCTCAGCGCCATCGCGACGATCCCTTCGAGATAACGCTTCGC
>JAFAMS010000054.1 GCA_019233165.1 Vulcanimicrobiota bacterium
CTCGCGACGTACGATCCGAACGGCGTCAACCCCGCGCACATCCTGGAACCGCCGAGCCGGCTCCATTGGGCCGGCACCGACGAGCTCGGCCGCGATCTCTACTCGCGCGTCGTATGGGGCGCTCGCCCGTCGCTCGCCGTCGCGTTCGAGCGCGAGGGAGGAACGATCGTTCGTCTCGCGGTCAGCTTCACGCGTATCGTCCGCCAGCCGTTCGAGCGGGTCTCCCGCGATGCGACGCTTCCGGCGCACGTCAGGCTGATGCGCGCATGAACGTTCTCGTGCGTCATCGTCTCGCGGCGGCGGGTGCGTCGATCGTAGGCGTGCTGGTCCTCGTCGCGCTCTTCGCGCCTTTGCTCGCGACGTACGATCCGAACGGCGTCAACCCCGCGCACATCCTCGAGGCGCCGAGCAAGGCGCACTGGGCGGGGACCGACGAGCTCGGCCGCGATCTCTACTCGCGCGTCGTATGGGGCGCCCGCCCGTCGCTCGCCGTCGCGTTCGGAATCGTCTCGCTCGCTGCCGTCGGCGGAACGATCCTCGGCTGCCTTTCGGGTTTAATCGGCGGGATCGTCGACACGCTCGTGATGCGCGTCGTCGAAGTCGTGATGGCGCTGCCGGGTCTGGTGATCGCGCTTGCGCTCGTAGCCGCGCTCGGACCGAGTCTGCTCAACCTCACGCTCGCGCT
The DNA here is from genome assembly GCA_019233165.1 of Vulcanimicrobiota bacterium. Classification (GTDB taxonomy): domain Bacteria; phylum Vulcanimicrobiota; class Vulcanimicrobiia; order Vulcanimicrobiales; family Vulcanimicrobiaceae; genus JAFAMS01. The sequence goes on from JAFAMS010000054.1 coordinate 686, forward strand.
CGGATTGCTCGGGATCCCATTCTACACGAGACTGGCGCGCGGTCAGACGCTCGCGCTCCGCGAGCGCGCCTACGTAAAAGCCGCAAGGACGATGGGCGCCTCGACGCCGTTCGTCGTCTTCCGGCACATTATCCCGAATCTGCTCTCGAGCGTCGTCGTCGTCGCCTCGCTCGGCCTCTCGGGCGCAATTCTCGCCGGCAGCGGCCTGAGCTTCATAGGGCTCGGCGCGCAGCCGCCGCTCGCGGAATGGGGCGCGCTCGTAAACGCCGGCCGCCAGTACATCCTCGACCAGTGGTGGTACGCGCTCGTACCGGGCGCGGCGATCTTACTCGCTGCCGTCGCGTTCAATCTCCTCGGCGACGGCGTCCGCGACCTCATCGATCCGAGGACGCGCTAGTGGCCGAACATCTCCTCGCGATCGATCGCCTCGCTGCCGAGTTCGCCGGCGATCCGCCGGCGCGCGTCCTGCACGGCGTTTCGCTCGCGATCGAGCGCGGAGCAATCGCCGGACTCGTCGGCGAGTCCGGCTCGGGGAAATCGGTGACCGCGAAGCTGATCCTGCGCCTGCTCGATCCTACGCTCTGCCGCGTAACCGAAGGCGCGATCCGTTTCGACGGGATCGATCTGCTCGCGCTCGCCGCGGAGCCGATGCGACGGCTGCGCGGGAAACGGATCGCCTACGTCCCCCAAGAGCCGATGAACGCGATGAACCCGAGCGTGCGGATCGGCAAACAGCTGGAGATGGTCCTGCGCGAGCACCTCGCGATCGGCGGCCGCGAAGCGCGGACGCGTTCCGCCGCCCTGCTCGAGAAGCTGCACGTCCGCGATCCCGAGCGCATTCTCGCGGCGTATCCGTTTCAGCTCAGCGGCGGGTTGCGGCAGCGCGCGGTCCTGGCGAACGCGTTCTTGTGTGACCCGGAGCTGCTCCTCGCAGACGAGCCGACGACGGCGCTCGACGTCACCGTACAAGCCGAGGTCCTCGAGTTGATCCGCGAGCGAGCGCGCGAGTCGGGCGCGGCCGTTCTCTTCATCACGCACAACATGGGCGTCGTCTGGAGACTCTGCCATACGGTGTTCGTGATGCGACGGGGGACGATTGTCGAGCACGGCGCGACGGAGGCGGTGCTCGAGGATCCGCGGGAGGCGTATACGCGCTCGCTCCTCGCAGCGCTTCCGGAACGGAATCGCCCGCGAACCCCGATTCCGGTGGCGAGCTGAGATGGATGCATTGCTCGAGGTTCGCGAGCTGCGCGTCCGGTTCGCGACCGCTCACGATCTCCTCGGGCGCGCGACCGCGTACCACGATGCGGTCCGCGGCGTCAGCTTGAGCGTCGCGCGGGGCGAATGTTTGGGGATCGTCGGCGAATCCGGCTCGGGGAAGACCACCGTCGCGAACGCGATCGTCGGCCTCGTCGAACCGTCGAGCGGCGAGATCGTGTACGACGGCGTCCCGCTGCCGTCGCTCGCGGGGCGCGAACGCCGGCTCGCCGGCGAGCTGTTGCTCGTCTTTCAAGATCCGCAGGGTTCGCTCGATCCACGGATGCCGGTGTGGGCGATCGTCACCGAAGGTTTGGCGATTCGGGGCCGCCTTTCGCGAAAGGCGCTGCGGCGGCGCGCGGCCGAGCTCGCCGAGATGGTCGGTCTGAGCGGCGAGAGCCTGGAGCGCTATCCGCACGCTTTCTCGGGCGGGCAACGCCAGCGGATCGCGATCGCGCGCGCGCTCGCGCTCGAGCCGCAGATCCTCGTCCTCGACGAGCCGACGTCGGCACTCGACGTCTCGATTCAGGCGCAGGTCCTCAATTTGCTGCTCGAGCTGCAGCAGCGCCTCGGGCTGACTTACGTGCTGGTGAGCCACGACATCAGCGTGATCGCTCACCTCAGTCATCGGGTCGCCGTGATGCGCGAGGGCGAGGTCGTCGAAGAAGGCGAGGCGACGCGCGTTCTGACCGCTCCCTCACATCCGTACACGCGCGCGCTCGTCGAAGCGGTTCCGCGCGTCGGTCAGGCGAATGACGGAGCAGCGACATGATCAAGCTGCTCGATCGCACGACCACGGCCAACAGAGCCACGGAGACGATCCGAAACGCGATCCTCTCCGGAGAGTTGGCGGCCGGACAGACGATCCGCCAGGAAGTCCTCGCCACGAGCCTTGGAATCAGCCGCGTTCCTTTGCGCGAGGCGCTTCGACAGCTCGAGGGGGAAGGGTTCGTTTCGTCCGCACCCCACCGCGGCGTGGTCGTCGTCGATCTCTCGCTCGACGATTTGCGGGAGATCTCCGAAGTTCGCCTCGCGCTCGAAACGCACGTCCTTCGGCTTGCGATTCCGGCGCACGACGCCGCCAGCCTCAAGCGCGCGCAAGCCGCGATCGACGCGATCGACGAGGCGTCCGATGCGCTCGAACGCTGGGGCGAGCTGAATTGGAGATTCCACGAGGCGCTCTACCTGCCCGCGAATAGGCCGCGAACCCTCGAGCTGATCCGCACCTATCACGCGCACTCCGAGCGATATCTTCGGATCCATATCTCGGTGCTCAAGTACAAGGAAAAGGGTCAGCAAGAACACCGGCAGCTGTTGCGGGCGGTTCGCGAGAGGAACGTTGCCAAGACGATCGAGCTCATGGGCAAGCACGTCACCAACGTCGACGACATGATCACGAAGTACCTCGCCAAGAGGCGTTCGACCGAGGAGTGACCGCTTTGGCGATCGATCCGAGAACGCTCGGGCCGCTGGTCTGGGACATGCACGGATGTCCGCAGCGCATCCCGGGGAACGACCTTCCGTACGCGCTCGAACGGTACCGTGCGGCCGGTTTCGACGCCGTCACCGTGAACGTCGCCGATTCGTTCTACGTCCTCGAAGATGCGATCCATACGATCGCGTCGTTTCGCGCGCAGCTGACCGCGCATCCCGAGCGCTATTTGCTCGTGCGCTCGGTCCGCGACTTAGAGAAGGCGCGTGCCGCCGGGAAGCTCGCGGTCAGCTTCGACGTAGAAGGCGCGCTCTCACTCGGTACCGACCTGGATCTCGTCGACCTGTACTACGATCTCGGCGTTCGCTGGATGCTCTTCGTCTACAATCTCGAGAACGCCGCCGGGTTCGGGTGCCACGACCCGGTCGATCGCGGCTTGACGGCGTTCGGCCGCAAGCTGGTCGAACGAATGGAGCGTGTCGGGATGATCAAGTGCTGCTCGCACACCGGTTACCGCACCGCCCTCGACGTCTTCGCGGCGAGCACGAAGCCGACGATCCTCTCGCACTCGAATCCCCGGCGGCTCGTCGATCACGAACGCAACGTCCCGGACGAGATCCTCAAAGCGTGCGCCGCGACCGGCGGCGTCGTCGGGATCAACGGCGTCGGGCTGTTCCTCGGTTCGCCCGAGCCGACGGCGACCGATTTCTTTCGCGCGCTCGACTACACGGTCGAGCTGATCGGAGCCGACCACGTCGGGATCGCGTTCGATTCCGTCTTCGTCCCGCCGAGCGGAGCGAAAGGCGAATACCAGGGCGAACGCCGCACGGACTATTGGCCGCCGAGCAAGGGTTACACCGCGCAGATCGCGATCCTCGGGCCCGAAGCGCTCGGGGGCGTCGTCGAGCAGATGGTTGCGGCAGGCTATCCCAAGGACGCAATCGCCGGTATTCTCGGCAAGAACTTCGCGCGCGTCGCGGCCGCGTGTTGGCGCGATTGACGCGAACGTGAGCGACGTCGTCGTCGTCGGCGGAGGGATCGTCGGAACCGTTTGTGCCGGCGAGCTGCTCGCGCGCGGCTTGTCCGTGACGGTGATCGAACGCGACGAGCCGGGCGCCGGGACCTCGGCCGGAAGCGCCGGCTATCTCTCCGACGGCGAGATCTTCCCGCTAGCGCAACCCGGTGTTCCGGCGCGAATCCTTCCGATGCTCGCGGATCCGCAGGGACCGCTCGTCGTGCGGCCGGCGTATCTTCCGCGCATGATCGGCTGGGGCACGCGCTTCTTGCTAGCATCGCGGTCGCGGCGATTTCGAGCCGGGATTCGAGCGATGTCGAGCTTGAACCGCGTCGCGAACGATATGCTCTTCGCGTTCGCGAAGCGCGCCGGTGCCGAGCGCTATCTCGTTCGAGACGGCTGCCTGCACGTTGCGTACGAGCGCGCGACGCTCGAGCATGCCGAAGCGCTCGTCGCGACGCTCGAGGCGAACGGGATCGCGGCGCGCATCGTCGATGCTTCGAGCGCGCGCGCGATGGAGCCGAATCTCTCGGCGTCCGTCCTCGGCGGCGTCTTCTATCCGAATGCGGCACGGTGCACCGATCCGTTCGAATTCGGCCGCGCGCTCGCCGGTGCGTTTCGCGCCGGCGGCGGAACGGTGGTCCGAGCCGCCGCGCAAGCGCTCGTGCAACGCGCCCCCGAGCAATGGATCGTGCGAACGAGCGAGGGCGAGATCGAGGCGCCCCGCGTCCTCGTCGCGGCCGGCGTCTGGTCGCGAGAGCTCGTGCAACCGCTTGGATATCGCGTCCCGCTCGAAGCGGCGCGCGGCTATCATCTCATGTTGCCCGAGCCGGGCGTGCAACTCGCGCGGACGCTGCTCTTCGAGGAGACCCACTTCTGCGCGACGCCGATGGACCGCGGCCTCCGTCTGGCCGGAACGGTTGAATTCGCCGGCGTCGATGCGGCGCCCGATTATCGCCGCTCGGAGATGTTGCTTGGGTTAGCCGCGCGGTATTTGCCCGGGATCCGCGGCGACGGCGCGACGCGCTGGATGGGTTCGCGTCCGTCGTTCCCCGACTCGCTCCCCGCGCTCGGCGCGGCGCCGCGTCATCAAAACCTGTATTTCGCATTCGGACACGAGAAGCTCGGCTTGACGCAATCGGCGGTGACCGCGACGTGTGTCGCCGACGTGATCCTCGGCCGCAAGCCTCCGCTCGACCTCACGCCGTTCTCCCTCGGCCGGTTTTGAGGACGCGTCCCGCGAGCCGTCTCGCCGACGTCGCGCCGCAACTCGAAGCGAACCTGGGGCGAACGCAAATCCGCAGCGCGCCGGCGTTTGCCGTCGGCGAGATCCGGGTCGAGACGGTCATGGTCGCGATGCGCGACGGCGTTCGCCTCGCCACCGACGTGTATCTTCCGCCGAAGCTTCCGGCCCCGGCGCTCGCCGTCCGAACGCCGTACGGCCGGGCGATCGACGGATTCATCGGCGTCTTCATCGCATTCGCGCGCCGGGGGTACGTCGTCGTCTCGCAGGACTGCCGCGGCACCGGCGAGAGCGAGCCCGCGTCGTGGGACTACTACATGTTCGAGCCGGAAGACGGGTACGACTTCGTCGACTGGGTCGTGCGCCAAGCATGGTTCGAGGGGTTCCTCGGCGCCTTCGGCGGCTCGTACCTCGGTCAGACGCAATGGCAGATGGCGATGCATCCGCGGATGTCGGCGATCGTTCCCGACGTGAGCGGGCTCGGCGTCGCGGTGAACACCTTGCGCTTGCACATGTTCGCGAACGCCTATTCGCGCTCGGTCGGAAAGGGCGCGGATAAGGTCGCAGTCTCTGCCGCCGACTTGGAAGCCCAGATCCTCGACGAGACGCTTGCAACGGGATTCTTCAACGAACCGCTGCACGAGCCGTTCTCCGATTCACTCCTGACCCGTTACCCGAACTTGCGCGAGCTGCCGCCCGTCGAGGCGAAGCGATGGCTGTGGGAACGCTACTGCGCGCTCGGGTGCGCAGAGCGCGCCGAGTTCGTCCGTTCCGCGATGAACGTGACGAACGTTCGGAACGTCGACGTCGAGCGGCTCTCGACGATCTTCGGTCACCGGATCGCGCACGACGCGCACACGTTGCCGCATCCCCGCCCTGCCGAGTTACTGCCGTCGATGCAGGCATCGATCATGCTGCGAACCGGATGGTACGACTGGGGGCTCAACGACGCGCTCGCGACGTGGGAACTGATCCGGCGCTGCGCTCCGGAGCGGTTGCGCTCGCGCTGCAGGCTGCTCGTCGCGCCGAGCGCGCACAACATGCCGGGGTATCACGAAGGTATGGCGGAGCGTCCCGAGCTGCAGCACGCGTACGGGGCGACCGCAAACTTCAACACGCTCTACGATTGGTTCGAGACCGCGCGCCGGGATGAGATCGAGTCCTGGCCTGCGGTCATCTACTATCTCATGAGCGCAAACGAATGGCACGTCGCCGAAGACTGGCCGCTCCCCGACGCGCGGGAGCTCTCGTTCTACCTCGATGCCGGCGGAACGCTGACAACCACGCCGCCGCAGGGACCCGCAGATTCCGATCGCTACGTTTACGATCCGAACGATCCGACCCCGACGCTCGGAGGAAGCATCGTCTCGTACGTCTACCCGCCGGGCAGCGTCGACGTCAGTCCGCTCCACGGGCGCAAAGACCTCGCCGTCTACACGAGCGCCCCGCTCGAACGCGATCTCGACGTCGTCGGTCCGCTGCGGTGCGTGTTGTATGCGAGCTCGAGCGCGGCCGACACGGACTTCGGCGTGCGCCTCAGCGACGTGTTCCCCGACGGACGAGCGATCCAATTGCAAAACGGATTCTTGCGCGCGCGGTACCGCGAGCTCGACGGAGAGCCGCAGCTGCTCGAGCCCGGACGCATCTACCGGTTCGAGATCGACATGTGGGCGACGGCCAACCGTTTCAAGGCCGGGCACCGGCTCCGCATCGACGTCTCGTCGGCGGATTTTCCGCGATTTGACCGTCACACCAACCGGGCGGGGGAGCCGGGGCCGCCGCTTTGCGCCACCCAGACGATCTACCGTGACCGACAGCACCCATCGCATCTGGTCCTTCAGGTCCACGATGCCCCGCCCCCCGGCGTTGTGGGCCCCATCACGCGACGCCTGCGGAGGGCGGGTCTACCATAGGAGTGTATGCACGCCTTCATGGACGATCCGACGTCGGAGCTCCACGATCAGCAAGCGGCCCGCGAGGTCGCGGCGGCGATCGACGCGATCTCGGCCGACATCCTCAAGAACACGCCGCAGCTCTATGCCTCGGGGAATCCGCTGCACGACATCCCGCATCTCGCCAACGCGATGGAGAAGTCGATCCAGCGGGGGAAGTTTGAAGACGCGCGGATCCGCGCGACGACGCTCGAGAAATACATCGAGTCGTATTCGCCGGTCGACGAGCCCGCACAAGAAGCGAAGTACTTGTTGCGCCATCGCGTCCGGCTCCTGACGCACACCGAAGACTAGCCGGCGCCGGTGCGCGCCGTCGTCCAGCGCGTAAGCCGCGCCGAGGTTCGCGTCGGCGGGGAGTCCGTCGGCCGGATCGATGGCGGCCTCCTCGTCCTGGTCGGGGTCGGGATCGACGACGGCGAGGCGGATGCGGTCGCGCTGGCGCAAAAAGTTGCCGGGCTGCGGATCTTTCGAGATGAAGCCGGCGAGATGAATCTCGACGCCCGCGCGACGGGCGGCGCCATCCTCGTCGTCTCCCAGTTCACGCTCCACGGCGACGTCCGAAAGGGGCGGCGGCCTTCCTTTATAACGGCCGCGCGGCCCGAGCAGGCGTCGCCGCTGTACGAGCGCGTCCTCGCCGAAATACGCCGAATGGGGCTCGTCGCCGAGGGCGGACGCTTCGGCGCGACGATGCAAGTTGAGCTCGTCAACGATGGGCCGGTAACGGTACTCCTCGATACCAAGCGGCTGTTCTAGGAGCACCTTCGGGCGGGCTAGAACGCCCCCCGACCACCCACCCCGCCCCACCGTGACGGTGATTTAGGAGACCGTGGAATGCCGGACATTTCACGCCTGAGGGACGTCGCGGTCGTCGGGCCGCACCACAGCGGCAAGACGACCCTTATCGAAGCCCTGCTCGCGCATTGCGGCGCGATCCCGCGCCGCGGTTCCGTCCACGACGGGACTACCACCACCGACCATGAGCCCGAGTCGATCGGGCACGCGCAATCGACCTGCGTCAGCTTTGCGCACACGACGTGCGGCGACGTCGATCTCAATATCATCGACTGCCCGGGATTCGTCGATTTCTTTGAAGAGGCTAAGACGGCATTGCTCGCCGCGGATGCCGCAATCGTCGTCCTGGATCCCGACCCAGGCCGCGTCATGCAGACGCAGACGCTCATCGATTTCATCGAATCGCGCAAGATGCCGCACCTTTTCGTGATCAACAAGATGGATCGCGAGGGCGCGGATTTTATCGGGACGCTGGCGACCCTCCGCGACGCCTACGGCCTGCACGTCGTCCCCGAACATCTTCCGATCGGTGCCGGACCAGACTTCAAGGGTTACGTCGATCTCGTCGAGCAGGTCGCGTACGCTTTCGATGCGGGCGGGAAGGAGCACCAAGTCGAGATCGACGCCGCGATCCTCGAGAACGTCCATCGCTATCGTCGCG
>JAFAMS010000107.1 GCA_019233165.1 Vulcanimicrobiota bacterium
CGAATTCGCCGTCCGCGAACGGAAGCGCCTCCGCGCGGCCTTGCACGAAGCGCCCGGACGGAACGCGGATGCGAGCTCGCGCGAGCATCGCCTCCGACGGATCGACGCCGGTGACTTCGTAACCCTTTGCTGCGAACGGCGCGGACGCGATCGCGGTTCCGCAGCCCACGTCGAGAACGTGCCAGGCCGGCGCGAACCCGAGCTCGCCCTCCAGATAATCGTAAAGTTGCTTCGAATACCCGACCCGGTACTCGTCGTAGTTGGCGGCCAGTTCGTCGAAGTTCGAGTTTGTTTCGACCATCATCGTCTGAAGCGAAGTTGGTTGCGGTGCATCCCCCGCGGCATAAAGGAGCGGGCTCTGCCGCTCGCCATGCTCTTCGAAGGGTTCTTTTCGAACGTCGTCCCGGTGATGAGGACGGCATCCGAGGGTCGCTCGCGGCGTCCTACTCTTCCTATGAGTTGCTCGATATCCGCTTCGCCGAACGCATCTGCGTCGGTGATCACAATCAAATCGGCCGCCGGGATGTCGAGCCCGCTTCCGACCAAGTTCGTCGCGGCCAAGATCGAAGGGCTGCCGTTCCGAAATTGCTCCATCATCTCGACGCGCGTCGAAGTGCCGTGGACGCGCACTCCCTTGCGCCGGTGGCGGCGGCGATGCTCCGCGGTGTCGGCCATGTCGCCGCGTAATTGTTGCACCGGGAATCCGTAGCTTGCTTCGAGCCGTTCGGCGATTCGCGGGACGTCGCCGCGGGTGCGTCCGATTACGAAGATCCGCGAGCCGCGAGCGAGGTGTTCCTTCACGAACGCGTCGGCACGCGTGAGCTGCTCTGCCGGCGGCTCCCCCCATACACCCTCGACCTTGTGGATTTTCGTCGGCTGTACGTCGAACGGCATCTCGCGCATTCGCACGACGTTCGACATCGCTCCGACGCGCGTGAGGAACGGTTTCACCTCCGCGGGCGTTGCGGTCGCGAACAAGAGCGGACAGTCGAGATCTTCCAGCTCGCGGAGGTGCTCCCGCTCGTCGAACGCGTTGACGTCGTCGACGATCGCCAGGGCCGACCGATCGACGAGCTCCCAATTCCGCTCGCCCGAGAGCAGCATCGCGCTCCCAACGACGACGTGCGCCTTCCCGGCGCGAACTTCGGCTTCGAAATCTCGCCGCTCTTTCGGCGAGATTCCGCCGTGCAGCTCTGCGACGTGCAGCCCCGTCCCTTCAAATCGGTCGTGGAGGTAGGCGACGTGCTGGCGAACCAAATCGCGAGTCGGCGCGAGGACGACGACATAACCGCCGGTGCGCAAGATCGTCCGCAACGCGACGCGCATCAGCACTTCGGTCTTTCCGGAGCCGGTCGGCGCCTGCAAGAGGAACTCGTACGTCCCCGCGGCGAGGCCCGCATCGATCGTTTCGACTGCGGCCGCCTGATCGTCGGTGAGGGTGAATTGCTCGCCGGGTTGGACGAGCTCGTGCATGAGGGCGACTCGTTGAGCGTTTTCGTCGACGCGCGCGAGTATCTCGTCCGGACTAAACTTGGGCTGAATCATTCTCTTCAATCTGAGGCGGTCGTTCGGGCTGCGCGGCGACCGTGAGCGAAAGCTCGAGCGGTTGGGTTCCAAAATCGATTTTCGGCAAATCGTCGAGCGAGAGTAGACCGAAGGCCTCTAAGAACTCGGGGGTGGTTTTGTAAAGAATCGGCCGTCCTACCACATCTTTGCGGCCGGTCTCGGAGATGAAACCGCGTTCCAGCAGGGTCGCGACGACCGAGTCTGCGCTGACGCCGCGGACCGCTTCGATCTCGGCTTTCGTCGTCGGCATCCCCTCGAGATGTTCGTTGTACGCGATGATCGCGAGCGATTCGAGGGCGGCCGGGGAAAGCGTCGTTTTCGGCGGCAGGAGGTACGCTTCCACGACCGCACGGGCGGACGAAGCGGTTGCGAACCGGTAGCCCCCCGCGACCTTGCGGACCACGATCCCGCGATGGGCGTACTCGCCCTCGATCTCGGCGATCTCTTTGGTGACGTCGATCTCGTC
>JAFAMS010000119.1 GCA_019233165.1 Vulcanimicrobiota bacterium
TGATCGAAGGCGGACCAGCCGACAAGCTCGGCCTGCAGGCCGACGACACGATCGTCTCGATCAACGGTAGATCGACGCGAGGTCTTTCGCTCGACGACGACTCGAAGATGCTCCGCGGGACGCCTGGGACGACGGTTCGTCTCGTCATCGTCCGCGAGGGCAAGACGCTCCCGGCGGTGAGCGTCACGCGCGCCGAGATCAAAGCGCCGAGCGTCACCTCGAAGCTGCTGAGCGGCCAGATAGGCTACGTCCGGCTCGCCGTTTTCGGCGCCACGACCGCCGACGAGCTCGGCGTCGCGCTGAAGCGCCTCGAATCACAAGGTGCGAAGGGATACGTCCTGGATCTGCGCGACAACGGCGGCGGGTACCTCAACGCCGCAATCGACGTCAGCTCGAAATTCGTCGCCACGGGCCCGATCGTCTCCGTCGCGGAGCGCGCGGGTTCCAGCCGCGAATACGACGCCGACGACGTCGCGATCGCGCCGAAACCGCTCGCCGTGCTCGTCAACAAATATACGGCCTCGGCCTCCGAGATCACCTCGGGCGCGATTCAAGACAACGGCGTCGGGACCCTGATCGGGACGCGCACGTTCGGCAAGGGCGTCGTGCAAACGATCTTCCCGCTCCCGGACGGAGCGGCGGTAAAGATCACGACGGCGCGCTATCTCACGCCGTCGGGGCGTGACATCAACTCGGTCGGGATCACGCCGGACGTCACCGTGCAGGAGAACAAGAACCCGCGGTACGGCGAGCTCACCAAAGACGTGCAACTCGACACGGCGGTTGGGATCCTCAACCAGAAGATCGCCCAGAACGCCGGCGGCTAACCCGACCCGAGGTACCGTTCCGCGAGCGTCGCCGACTCGGCCAAGCGGGTTGGCGCGCCTTCCTCGACGATCCGTCCTCCTTCGAGCAGGTAGGCACGCGAAGCGATCGGCGCCACCCAGCCGACGTTCTGCTCGGCCACGACGATCGGCAGCCCGTCGTCGCGCAGCGCGGCGACGATCGCCTGCAGCTCGTCGACGATCGCGGGCGCCAGTCCGATCGAGGGTTCGTCGAGCAGCAAGAGCCGCGGGCCGCGCATCAGGACCTTCGCAATCGCGAGCATTTGTCGCTCGCCTCCGCTCAGGCTTCCGGCGAGCGCCGTCCGCCGCTGCGCCAGTCGCGGGAAGCGCGTCATCATCTCGTCGTCGCGCGCGCGAAACTCGGCAGTCGAAAGACGCAAGCCGAACGTAGCGAGCTGCAAGTTGTCGGTCACCGTTTGATTGACGATCACGGCACGGTCTTGGGGGACGAGCCCGATCCCCGCCCCAACGACGCGGTCCGGCGACAGGCCGCGGATCGAGCGGCCGAAAAAAAGAACCTCACCGCTGCGCGCGCGCGGATCGCCGAGTACGGTGTTCAGCAATGTCGATTTCCCCGCGCCGTTCCGGCCCAGCAGCGCGATCACTTCGCCGGCGCCGACGCGCAGGCTCGCTTCTCGCACGATCGTCGTCGGGCCGTAGCCGGAGACGACGTCCCGTAGCTCGAGGACTTCGCCGCGCGCCACCTCGCGCGGTTCGACCGCGCGCAGCTCTTGCCGCAGCGCCTCGACCTCCTCGTGCGGGGGTACGACGGGCCGGCCATGGTGAGCGCCCAGATACGACGCGATCACCGCCTCGCTCGCCCGTACGTCGGCGGGCGAACCGGTTGCGATCCGCTCCCCCTCGTGCATCGCCGTCACGGCGTCGCACAAACCGAAGACGAACGGCACGTTGTGCTCGACCAAGAGGATCGTGACTCCACGGCGGTCGCGCAGCTCGCGCAGCATCGCCGCAAATCGCGCGACCTCATCGGCAGCGAGCCCGGCCGTCGGTTCGTCCAGGAGCAAGATCCGCGGCTCGCTCATGAGCGTTCGCGCCACTTCGAGCTGACGCTGTGCGCCGAACGCGAGCGAGCGCGTCGAGGCATCCGGAAGACCGTCGAAACCGACCCATCGTAAGAGCGCAACGGCCTGCTCGCGAAGCGCCGACTCTTCTGCGACGGCCGCCTTCGTCCTCAGCGCGCCGCGCGCGACGCCGTTCTTTCCGCGCGCGTACGCGCCGACCAAGACGTTTTCGACCGCGCTCAGATCGAGGAACGCCGCAGGCGTCTGGAACGTCCTCCCGAGCCCGTGCTCGACGAGTTCGCGTGGACGCGGCTCGAAACGCTCGCCGTCCAACTCGAACGTTCCGGCGCTGCGACGGACCAGACCCGTTACGGCGTTGATCGCGGTCGTCTTCCCGGCCCCGTTCGGCCCGATCAGCCCGTGAATGGTACGAGGCTCGACTGCGAGCGAGAAGCCGCGCAGCGCGCGGACGCCGCCGAACGAAACGTCGATCCCGTCGAGTCGAAGCAGTGCTATTGTTTTGCCTCGCCCGAAGCGCGCCGGCGGCCAAGCTCGGAGATTGCGCCGGCGATGCCGTTCGGGGCGACGATCAAGACGAAGAGCAAGATCGCGCCGTAGAAAACCTCTCGGTACTGACCGATCGCCCGAAAAAGCTCGGGAACGACGAACAAGGCTAGCGGTCCGACGATCGGGCCGACGACGCTCGGGGCCATTCCGCCGACGACCACGTACGTGAGATGGGCGATCGAAACGTTGAGGCTGTAGGCGCTCGGGTTCGTGACGCCGAGGAGTAGGGCTTGATAGGTCCCCGCAAGCGTCGCAAGCGCGCTCGAGATCGCAAACGCGAGCGTCTTGAGCCTTGGAACGTCGATCCCTTGGAGCTCGGCGGCGACCGGATTGTCTTTGATCGCCAACCACGCGCGACCGACGCGCGAGCGTTGGAGCGAGCCGACGAGCACCGTCGCCAAACCCGCGGTGAACGTCGCGAGCACGATTGCGGTCTGCAACGTGACGGGACCGAGGAACGGAAGGCGCGTCGGCGGGACGATCAAGCCGTAACCGCCGCCGGTAAGCTCGCGGCCTTCGTTCAACAGCACCAAGAACACGTTGAGGAAACCGAACGTAACCATCGCGAGATAAAATCCCGCCAGCCGCAGCGAGAGGAATCCCAGCAGCCACCCGACGCACCAGCCGGCGAGGACCGCGAGCGGGATCGAGATCGCAATCGGGACGTGGGCACGGAGCAAGATCGCGGTCGAGAGGTTTGCGCCGAGGCCGACGAACGCGGGGCTCGCGAGCGAGAGCAGCCCCGCGACGCCGAGCAGCAAGTTGACCCCAAGCGTCACCAGCACGAGCACCGCGAGCTGGCCGAAGACGAAGCGCGGATACGTCGGCAGAACGAGCGCGACTCCGACCGCAACGAGCCCTACGAGCGCTCCGTAGACAAGCGGCGCATAGGGAAACTTCGGCATCAATGCGTTCGACGGGCGACCGTCGCGAAGATCCCTTGCGGCCGCCAAATCAAGACGGCAACGAGAACGGCGAACGTCACGACGTCGCGAAACGCACCGCCGACGCCGACGACGGCGTAGGTCTGGACGATCCCGAGACCAAGGCCGCCGACCAGCGCGCCGACGACGCTTTCGAAGCCTCCTAGCGCCGCCGCGATGAACGCTGGAAAGAGCACGCTCGCGCCCATCGCGGGGAACACGCCGGTGACGGGGCTGAGCAAGACTCCCGCGACGGCGGTTACGACGCCGCCGACGCACCAGCTCAGCGCCAGCATCGCGTTCACCGGGATCCCGGTGATCGCGGCGCGTCGCGCGTCTTCGGCGACGGCGCGCATCGCCTTGCCGTACAACGTCCTCGAGAACAGCCATTGGAGCGCCGCGAAGACGACGACGGTCGCAAGCACGACGGTGAGCGCGTTGATCGAGACGGTCGTCCCGCCGCCGAGCGCGATATCGCGCTCGCCGAACAGCCACGGCACCGCGCGCATCGGATTGTCGGTGAACTTCAGGCGCGCCGCCGCTTGTAGCAGAATCGAGATCGCCAGGGTTCCGATCACGACCGTAATCTCGGCAGCCCGTCCGAGCAGCACCCGCGTGACGAAGAAAAACAGCAGGCCGAGGACGAGGCCGGCCGCGATCGGCCCGGCGATCTGCACGGCCGGGTTTGCGCCGCTTCCGGCGAGGATCACGTACGCATAGCCGCCGACCATCAGCATCTCGCCTTGTGCGAAATTGACGATCCCCGTCGCCCGAAAGATCAGCGTCAGGCTGATCGCGACCAGAGCGTAGACCGCTCCGATCGCGATCCCGCCGACGAGGAGACTCACGTCTCGAGAGTCGTCACGCGCTGATAGTCGCCGTTCTTGACCACGATGACGATGCACTCGCGGCTGCCCTTATGATCGCCCTTCTTGAACGTTCGCGGCAATCCGATCGGAGCGGCCCACTTGAAATACGGATCCTTGCCGGCTACGAAACCCGAAATCTGCTCGAGCCCGGCGACCACCTTGTCCTGCGTCGGGTTCGGCCCGGCGCGTCGGAGGCCGTCCGCAAAAACGTAGAAGTCCGCATACGCCGCGAGCGAGAACGAGTTCGGCGTGTTGGGCGGCGGATTCGGGTAGGCTTTCGCAAATCGCGCTCGCCAATCGCCCATCGGTCCCGTCGTTTCGTTCAGAAACTGGCTTCCGCTGAGCCACAAAGCGTAAAAGCCGTCGGCCGCGGGGCCCGCCAGCTTCGGTACGACGGTATCGCTCAAGACGCTGTCGCCGAGCAGCTTGGATGTGATTCCCGCGCGCTTGAGCTGCGGGAGCATCCGCCCGCCGTCGGCCGGAAGCCCGCAGATGTAGACGGCATCGGGGTTTGCATTCTTGATCGCGTTCGCTTGCGCCGTAAAGTCGGTGTCGCCGCTCTTGAACTTCTCTTGGACCGCGATCTTGATTCCGGCATCGGCGAGCTTCGGCGTCATGAACGGCAAGACCGTCGAGCAAAACGCTTCGTCGCTGGTGAGAAAGCCGACCGTTTTCGCTTTGAGCTGTTGGGTCAAAACGCGAACGGCGTTGGTCGCAATATCGGCTCGTACCACCGTCATCCCGCTGAAGACGTACGGGCTATAGGTTGCGAGGACGCGCGGGTCGCTCGCGAGCGAGTCGAAATAGAGAAAGTTCTGCTGTTGCACCAGCGGGATCACCGAAGCCGTCGACGTGCTCGTCCCGCCGCCGAAGATCGCGAAGACCTTGTCCTGTTCGATCAAACGCCGGACCGCGGAGATGCCGCCCTCGGCGGTCCCTGCGTCGTCCTCGTAAACGACGTCGATGTGACGGCCGTTGATCCCGCCGTGCGCGTTGATCTCGTCGACCGCAAGCTGTGCGCCGGCCTTGAAGCCCTGTCCGACGGTGCTCGCCAGCCCGGTCAGCGAGACTTGAATACCGATCAAGACGTTTTTCGCGCCGAGACCTTGCGTATCGGCGGCGCGCGCGGCCGGAGGAAGGGAGCTCGCGCCGGCAAGCGCTGCGAGCGCGAGAGTCGCTAGAAGACGATGTCGTTTCACGCGTGTACTCCTATGGTCGGGATGACTTCGCTGAAAAACCGCTCGGCGTTGCGATGAAAGACGCGCTCGAGGATATCCTCGGAGTAGCCCTCCTTCGTCCAATCTTCGACGAGCCGTTCGTACCGGAAGAGCGGAAAATCCGCGCCGAACATCACGCGGTCTTTCAGACGTCGCGCGATCTCGTGCTTGAGCGCCGGCGTGTGATATTTCGGCGACCACCCGTGCAGCTCGTACCAGACGTTCGGCTTGTGAATCATGATCGCGATCATCTCGTCCTGCCACGGCCAGGCGGGACGCGCGGCGACGATCGTGAGCGCGGGATGTGCGGCGGCGACCTCGTCGAGATGCCGGGGATGCGTCGTATCGAGACGAATCCCGCCGCCGCCGGGAAGCCCGGCGCCGGCGCCTGTCGTGCCGACGAAGATCAGCGCCGGAACCCGCGCTTCGATGCAAACTCGATAGAACGGCTCCCAGGCCGGATCGCTCGCGGCCACCGAGCCGGATCCCGAGACGGCCAGACCGCAGAAACCCGCGCCGGCCCGGACGCAGCGTTCGAATTCCTCGAGTGCGAGCCTCCCGGCCGTCGGGTCGACGTGAATCCAATTGCCCAGCACGCAATCGGAGTGCCGGCGTTGATACTCGAAGGCGTAGTCGTGGATCGCGCGCGCTTCCTCGCCGACGAGATGTTTGTCGAAGCCGAGATCGAGGATCGCACGGACGCCGCTCTCGCGAAAATACGACGCTTGCTCGTCTTCGGTGTAATACCGCGGCTCCGAGTTCCAGGTGCGCTTCTGCTGTGCGAGCTGCTCCGGCGTCTGCAGCGGGTATCCGC
>JAFAMS010000132.1 GCA_019233165.1 Vulcanimicrobiota bacterium
CCGGACTTTGAAGTACCGGTAGGCGAGCGTGTGATAGTACAGGCTGAACTTTTCCCAAACCGGCCGCACACGGGCGACGACGTCGGACGGTTTGAGCCGATCGACGTTCGCGACCTCGACGTGCCGGTCGCGGATCAACACGGTTCCGGCCTGGACTTGCTCCCGCTGCTCGGGCGCAAGATCTTCCAGGCGCACGAACTCCATCGCGAGGTCGGCTTCGGGACCTCCCGCCGACTTGGGGATGAGGTAGACCTTGAAGTCGTAAGCCGGATCGCTGCGCGTCGCATCGTCCGTCGCGGCGTCGAAAGCCTCGATGAACTTCCGGGTCGCCGCTGGGACCCGCCGATACGATTCCTTCATCGCGTCGAGCGCGTTGCGCGCGAGCGACAAGAGAAAGACCGGGAAGCGCAAGCTGTCGCCGAGCGATTGTTTCTCGCCGAATTCCCGAACCAGATACGTATCGAAGTCGCGCAGATACGCTTGCGCCTTTCCGGAGACGACGGTCTCGAGGCTGCGCAACTGCCGCGCCGTCAGCCGATGCTCGATCCGGCCGCGAAGGCCGATGAAAAACTCGATGTTTCGCCTGACCGGGTCTTGCGGGCTTGGGAGGTGCGCCTGCACGACGCCGGCGAGATCCCAACTCTCCTCTTCGCCGCCTAAATCGGCTTGAACCGCGTGGAAGAGGTTGAGCCACGCCGCTTCCATGTGGACGACGAACAGCTCGAACGAACGCGGCTGGCGCGGCTCGTTGTAGAGATCGCAGGCAAGCAGCGCTTCCTGCTTGGCGACGGCAAGGTAGTACCGAAAGTTCTTCGGCGCCATGGTGCTACTATACGCGATAACCGCCATGGGAAGGAAAGCCGCGCTACGGTACGAGTAGGCTCATTTGCCGTTTTGCCTCCATCGTTAAGCCTGCGACGCGCACTCCGAGCAGGCGAACCGGCGTTCCGGCGAGTTCCGCGCGCTTGAGGCATGCCAGCGCGCAGACGGCGATCGTTTCGGCGTCGTCGGTCGGCTCCGAAAGGCTTGTCTGCCGCCCCGTGATCGTGAAATCGGACTTCTTAATCTTGATGCCGACCGTCGTGCCCGAGAGCCCGTGCTTTTGCAGCCGCTCGGCGACGTCGGCAGCGAGCTCGCGAACGACCTTCGCCAGCTCCGGCTCGTCGGCGATGTCGTAGTCGAACGTCGTCTCGCTCGAAACCGAGCGCGTTTCGCGCTCGCTCTCGACGCGGCGGGCGTCGATCCCGCGGGCGAGCTCTCGCGTTTCCTTGCCGAAACGCCCGAAGAGCGCGAAGAGTTTGGCATCGTCGAGCGCGGCAAGATCGCCGATCGTCTCGATCCCCGCTTCGCGCAGCCGCGCGCGGCTCTTCGGGCCGATTCCCCACAGTTTGCCGACGTCCATCAGAGCCAGATACGCGGCTTCGGTTCCCGGCTCGATCGCCGCCAAGCCGTCGGGCTTGCACGAGTCGGATGCAATCTTGGCGACCATCTTCCCGGTCGCGACCCCGGCGCTCACCGTCAATCGGACTTCGGCTTTGACGCGCGCGCGAACGCGCTTTGCAAGCTCGATCGCCTCGCCAAAGTCGTCGGTTTGCGCGTCCACGAACGCTTCGTCGAGCGAGAGTCCTTCGACCGGCCGCTCGTCCTCGCCGAAGATCGCAAACACGGCATCGGAGGCCTCGCGGTATTTCGTGAATTCGGGCGGTACCACGACGAGGTGCGGACAGAGCGAAAGCGCTTGATGAAGCGGCATCGCCGACCGGACGCCGAACGGACGCGCCTCGTACGACGCGGTCAGCACGACGGAGCGGCGGCTGCGCCATGCGATCGCAACCGGTTGCCCGCGCAGCGTTTCGTCGTCGCGCTGCGCGACGCTCGCATAGAAAGCGTCGATGTCGAAGTGGAGGATCACGCCGTCCCCCGACTACGCGCCTTCGGCACTACGCTCGGGATGACACACCGGTCAGTCCCTGCAGGATCGCCTTGATCGTCTGCATGTTGCGCGCGTCGTCGGCTTCTTCTCC
Organism: Vulcanimicrobiota bacterium; assembly: GCA_019233165.1. Taxonomy (GTDB): domain Bacteria; phylum Vulcanimicrobiota; class Vulcanimicrobiia; order Vulcanimicrobiales; family Vulcanimicrobiaceae; genus JAFAMS01. The sequence goes on from JAFAMS010000132.1 coordinate 2,025, forward strand.
CGGCGTTTCGAGAATCGCCGTTTTCTCCCGCAACTCGGGATGGCCCAGCAGCGCGCGGAAGCCTTCGAAACCGACGTTCCCCTCGCCGATGTGCCAGTGGCGGTCGCGGTGGCCGCCGAGCGGGATCTGCGTGTCGTTGAAATGGAACATCGGGATCCGCTGCAGCCCTATCTCGGAGTCGGCACGCCGGAGGAACTCATCGACGCCGGCTTTCGAGTCGATTGCGTAGCCGGCCGCCCACGAGTGCGCCGTGTCGAGGCAAACGCCGAGTTGCGGGTGATCGATCGTCCGCACGAACGCTCCGAGCTCTTCGAGCGTCCCGCCGCAGAGTGCGCCGGCGCCCGCCGAGTTCTCGAGCACGAGCGTCACGCCGGGCGCGATCTCTTCGAGCGCGGTCTCCAGCGCGCGGCAGACGCGGACGAAGCCTTCGTTCCGATCTCCGGTCGTATACGAGCCGAGATGGGTGTTGACGTACGCGATCCCGCCGACTCCCGCGACCGCGAGGTCGTTGACGAGCAGCTTGAGCGAGTTTTTCGCCATCTGCTCGTCGGCGGTCGCAAGGTTGATCAAGTACGACGTATGGATCACGGCCGGAGCGATATCGGCCTGGGTCCGCAGCTCGCGGAACTTCTCCAAAGCCGGCACGTCGATCGGCGAGACCCGATACGTCTTGGGGTTCCCGCTGAAAAACTGCAACGCGTTGCAGCCGACGCGCTTCGCGTACTCGACGGCGTTCGCGTAGCCGTGCGAGACGCGGACGTGAAACCCTAGGCGCACGCCGCCGCGGTTAGCCCACTTCTCCCACGTAGATATACTGGGTGTAACGGACTTGGAATTTCTTGTCTTCGGCTTTCTCTCGAATCGCCTTCTCCAACGCGTCGAGATAGGCGTCGGTTTTTCCGCCGTATGCGTTGAGTGCCCGCCGGCGGCTCCGCTCGTAGCCGACCCATTTCTCGGCGTCGCTCGTGATCATGAATGGGATCACCCGCAGCCAACGCTCCTTGAACGCATATCCATAGAATGCTTTGAACGAGCCGGTCATCAGATCGGGCAGCGGCTCGACTCCGACCGAGGCGGCCGCTTCGGCACGAACCGTTCGCAGCGGCTCGTCGGCGACCAGGCGCTTCCACCAGATCGCAACCTTGCCGCCAGGTTTGACGACACGCGCCATCTCCGCAACCGCTTGCGGCTGATCGAACCAATGGATCGCTTGCGCGCAGATCGCTGCGCCGAATTCGCCGTCCGCGAACGGAAGCGCCTCCGCGCGGCCTTGCACGAAGCGCCCGGACGGAACGCGGATGCGAGCTCGCGCGAGCATCGCCTCCGACGGATCGACGCCGGTGACTTCGTAACCCTTCGCTGCGAACGGCGCGGACGCGATCGCGGTTCCGCAGCCGACGTCGAGAACGTGCCAGGCCGGCGCGAACCCGAGCTCGCCTTCCAGATAATCGTAAAGCTGCTTCGAATACCCGACCCGGTAATCGTCGTAATTGGCGGCCAGTTCGTCGAAGTTCGAGTTTGTTTCGACCATCATCGT
>JAFAMS010000154.1 GCA_019233165.1 Vulcanimicrobiota bacterium
ACTGGCGACGTTTGCTGTTTTATCGCCATCAAGATGACTCGCTCGATATCGACGGGCCCCATCCTCGCCCGGTTCGGTGTCCCTGGGGGCGCGATCGTTGCGGTCGGCGTAAACATCGGACTAGGGACGGAACCAACTTGATCCGGAGGCGCAGTTCCTGCAACGAACTCCTGTGTCCAACCGCTCAGCGTCGTGGTCGAACTGGCTTGTTTGATCGCAGCGATGATTGCCATCGACTCGGACGCCGGCCCACACAACGCGGTGTACCACCAACCACAGCCAGCGGACGCGCCCAACGACCCGGGATCGCCGCCGATGGGACCCAACGGCAGCCAGGTGGTGTAGTAGGGGTTGGGTACGACGCTGTTACCACATTGGAGCGCGCTCGACATCGGATTCGTTTCGTTCGACCATGTCGCCGACGGCACGTTGATAAACGCGAAATTCGGGTCCGTTTGATCGTAGAACGGCATGCCGCTGAAATAGCAGCCGTTCAATCCTTGAATGCACGTCGATCTCGCCGCGTGAGCGGGGAGCGAGGTCAGCGCAAGCGCGAGAAAAGCGCCGAATAAGGCGCCCCTATAAACAAGTGCAAGCGGCATAAAGCACCCTCCACCCTTCCCGCGATTCTAACCCTATAGGGCCGGGGCGGCAAGATCGCATGCCTAGCAGGAGGCTATTTTTTTGCCTCGCCACCGAAACGCAAGGTCTGCGCAAAGCCGGATGAAATAAGGCTTTGTCTCAATCGTGGGAGCGTACGGGTCTGGTGGCTCGCACGGTCTTCAAAACCGCTGAGGCCGTCGCAAGGCGGCTGGTAGGTTCGATTCCTACACGTTCCCGCCAACTCGCACGACCGTAGTCTACCAGCTGTCGGACGGCAGCATGTACGTAATTCCGTTGCAGATCACGGGGCCGCCGGTCTGCGAGCCGTGCAGTCCACCGCTCGAGAACGTGAACGTTTGTCCGGGCGGCGGGATCGTGCACGAGATCGACTGACCGTTGCCGGTCGCCGTAAATCCGCCGACTGGGCCGGTACCGGAGCCCGAGGCCGTGCCGCCGGTTCCGTTGATCGTTCCGCTGAACGAAATCGACGGGTTGCCGTTGACCGTGAAGCCTAAGATGACGCAGGCTGCCGGCGCGATGGTGACGCTGAAGGTCGAACCGCTGATTTGCTGGCTGTATCCGAACGAACCCGGAGAGCAGGGATTGATCTGACCCGTCGACGTGCCTTGAACGACCGCTTGCGTCATCGCTTGGTCGATCGATTGCATGGTGCCGGTCGCCGGGGCCGGCGACGGCGTGGGCGCGGCGACGGTCGTCGTCGAGCCGCCGTTGCTGCAACCCGCGAGCAAGCTTCCGATGATCAAAACCGCAAGAACGCCGCAAAAGAAACGCATTTGCGTCCGCGATTCGGCAGCGGCGAGCGGCGCCCCTCGATGCCGTCGCGTTAGCTACGCTGCAATCGCTCGGTAACCCACTCTCGCCATTTCGGCGTGAGATCCGGGACGAGCAGCTCGCTCAATCGCGCTCGCTCGAAGAAATAGATCTTCGCCATCTCTGCGAGCGAGAGCGCGTGGTCGGGTTTTGAGGCGACCACGACCGAGTCGCCCGCGGCGATCGAACCGCTGCGAACCACGCGAAGGTACGCTCCGGGCCGCAGCGCGTCGGCGAAGCGCTTGACGAAGTGCGGGTCGCCCATCGCGATTCCGAGCTTGTAGCACGGCGTGCGCGGCGACGTGACCTGAACGACCGCGTCGCCGATGTGCCACCGCTCGCCGATCAGCGCACCGCTGACATCGATTCCGCTCAATGTCAAGTTCTCTCCGAACGAGCCGGGCGACAAAGGGCGCCCCAGCTGCTCGCTCCACCAGACGTAGTCTTCCCCGGCGTACGCATACGCCGCCCGAAACGGCCCTCCGTGCGCGTGGGGATCCGCCTGTTCGTCGCCGCTGATGCCGAGCTCGCCGAGATGCGCGCTCGCATCGATCGGACGCTTGAAGATCCCGGTCGACACCGTTTTCCCCTGCGCTTCGATCGTCTCGACGCGCGACACGTTCACGGAGCGCAAGTCTCCTCGAGGTACCACGCACGCTGAACACGCGCCGACGTGCAGACGTTGCCCGCCCTGCGGGAGGCCGGGGCCCCCGCTGCTGGGAAGCGCTCCTTGTGCCTGAAGTCGATTCAGTCGCGTCGAATCGTTGCTCTCGGGAACGGGGTTCCGCGACGTCGAGATCATCCGCCGCGATATCCCGTTGCGGTACGGTGCGCGCGGCGCGGAGCGCGAGGCGGCCGAGCACATCGCGTCGATCGGCGGCGTTGGACGTCTCCTGGCGTCGGTCGATGCTGCGGGCAAAGCTGCGGCGGTTGAGGCGATTCGCCGGCTTTTCGAGGACCACGCGACGGCAGAGGGGATTGTCTTCGAATCGAGCACTTGGCTCGTATCTGCTACGCAATGAGTACGTTATAAGCTGAAGATTCTGGCGTCACTCCGCGGGTATCGCCCGGCGTGGCTTACGGGCGATCTCATCGCCGGCGTTTTGCTTGCGGCGATCGCGCTCCCCGAATCGCTCGCCACCTCGCGGCTGGCGGGTTTCTCGCCGGAAGTCGGACTCGTCGCGTTCGCGGCGGGCGTGATCGGCTTCGCGCTCTTGGGGCGCAATCGGTTTCTCTCGGTCGGCGCCGATTCGACGATCGCGCCGATTTTTGCGACGACGCTCGCCGGGATCGCCGCGTCGCTCGGGATCGAGTACGCGCAGCTCGCCGGCTGGCTCGCGCTCATCGTCGGCGGGTTCCTGATTCTCGCCGCACTCTTGCGCGCCGGCTGGATCGCGGACTTACTCTCCGTGCCGGTAACGACGGGCGTCCTCGCTGGGATCGGCGTTCACATCATCGTCGGCCAGCTGCCGTCGCTGCTCGGGCTCGCCGAGATGCACGGTGCGCTCGTCGTGCGCCTGTGGAACATCCTCAAGCACCTGGGTGACGCGAACCCGTACTCGGCGGCAGTCGGCTTTTCGGTCGTCGCGGTTACGCTGATCGCGTCGCGCGTGAGCAACCGTATCCCCGGCGCTCTCATCGGCCTCGTCGGCGCCGGGATCGCGGTCGCCGTCCTCGACTTGCCGTCGCGCGGCGTCGCCGTCCTCGGAAAGCTCGACACTTCGGCCCCTCGCGCGCACCTTACGCCGATCGATCTCTCCGAAGCGGTAGCGCTGTTCCCTCTCGCGCTCGTCCTCGTCGCAGTCTGCATGTTACAGAGCTCGGCGGTCTTGCGATCGTTTCCGTCCGATCCCGAACAGTCGGAGAACATCAGCAGCGATTTCGGCGCGATCGGCGCCGGGAATATCCTCGCGGCGTTTCTCGGCGCGTTCCCGGTCAACTC
>JAFAMS010000156.1 GCA_019233165.1 Vulcanimicrobiota bacterium
TGTTGGGGTTGACCTTGTCGGTGAGCGGCGGCGCGGCGTTATTGAGCTGCTTTGCGCGCTTCGTCACGATGTTCACGAGCGTGAACTTCGTGTCGACGTGCTCCAGGAGCCCGTCCAGGTCGCCGAATACGGGTTCTTCCATTACGATTCTTCCAGTGTCCTTATCGCTTGATCGGTCCAGCGGTAGATTCGGTGGCGTTCGGCTCGCAGGATCGCGTCGAGATCGTCGACCGCCTGCTGGGGCTGAGCCTCTTCGTTGACCACCAGGTAGTCGAAGCGGCGAATGTACTGCACTTCCTCGTGCGCGGTCTCGAGGCGAGCCGCGATCTCCGCCGGCGTTTCGGTCCTTCTCGCCTCGAGACGAGCCCGAAGATACGAGAACTTGTCGGGGAGGAGAAAGATCAGCACCGCGTCCGGGAACGCCGCCTTCACGGCGAGGGCCCCGTTCACTTCGGGCTTCATGATGACGTCGTATCCTTGCGCGAGCGTCTCCTCGATAAACGAGCGCGGGGTGCCGTACAGGTTCCCGTTATAGCTTCGCGTCTCGAGAAAGCCGTCCGCGGCGTTCTTTGCCTCGAACTCCGAACGCGTCAGGAAGAAGTAGTCCTGGCCGTGCTCCTCGCCGGGGCGGGGTTCGCGAGTCGTGGCGGAAACGGAATACCGAATTCGCTCGTAGCGTTTGCGTAACTCGGCTACGACCGTATCTTTCCCGGCGCCGGACGGCCCCGATACGACGAAGAGCAATCCCGGACCGGCCAAAGATCCTCCGCGACCCGACGACTAGAGAACATCCTAGGAATGGTTACCGATCACCTCCTTATTCGCCGTGCGGCCTTAGAGCTCGATGCCATGCTGCGGGGCCGGCGGGTCGTTGACTTCGGCCTGACGGAGGGCGGCAAGGTGGTGCTCGTCCTCTCGGGCCGCGGCGGCGCCCGGACTATGGTCGTAGACCCGTTCGGGACGCCCCCGCTCGTCTTCCCAAGCGCCGCGAGCGAACTTTCCCTTGCCGCCGAGCCGGGATGGCTGCGTGCGGCCGGAGCCGTCCTTCGGGGACTCGCGGTGACCGCGGTGAAGGCGCGCCGGGGCGACAGAGTCATCGCACTCGAGTTGGGCGCCCGCTCGCGTTTTGGCGTCGCGACTCAGGCACGACTCGTCGTCGAGCTCGTCCCCCGCTTCGGAAACATCGTGCTCGTGAAGGACGGCGTCGTCGTCGCGGCGGCCAAGACGTTCTCGCCCGCCGAGAACCCCGAGCGCAGCGTCGAGCTCGGCGCCCCGTATCTCGCACCGCCCCTGCGGACGGTCGCGATTCCGCGGCTGCTGGCAGACGGCGGGATCCCGCTCGAGCGCTTGGAGGAGCTCGCGGGCGGCCGGGACCCGGTCCACGTCTATCGGCGCGGCGGAAAGCTGGTCCAGGCGCATCTCGTCCCGCTGCCGGCGTTCGCCGAGCTCGAGCACGCCGTCGAGCCGGACCTTCTTCCCCTTCTCGCCGAAGCCGCTGCGGGAAGCGGAGCCGGCACGAACGACGCGCACGCCGTCGAGAAGCGCCGGACGAACCTGTCGCGCGGGCTGCGACGGCGGCTTGTTGCGGTTGAGGGTCAGCTCGCGCAACTCTCGTCGCGACAAGCGGCGACCGGGCCGCGCGAGCGCGAACGGCTGCGCGTCGCCGGCGAGACGATTTACGCACATCTCGGGGAGATCGAGCCTGGGACTGCGGTGCTGCGTCCTTCGAGCGATCCGCGTCTCGAGATCGCGCTCGATCCGGAGCTCGACGCGAAGGCGAATGCTGCGGCGTATTTCGCGCGCTATCGGAAGGCCGGCGACGCGGAGCCGCACTTCGTGCGGCGGCGCGGCGCGCTCGAGGCCGAACGCACGAAGCTGGAGACCCTGCTTTGGGAGGTCGAGCGCGCCGATGCGGAAGCGCTCGCCGAGATCGAAGCCGATTTGGCCCCTGCAAAGCCGGCTCGCAAGCGCGCCGACCCCCGCGCCATCGAGCCGCTCCGCCTCCCTTCGGGCGCGCGCATTTACGTCGGACGCTCGCCGCGCGAAAACGCGGCGATCACGTTCACGATCGCGCGCCCGGACGACTTGTGGTTTCACGCCAAGCAAACGCCGGGAGCGCACGTCGTCCTCGTCCCCGCCGCCGGCGGCGCGCCGAGTGACGACGAGATCCAGCGCGCCGCCGCGCTCGCGGCCGGTCACAGCCGCGCGCGCGGGAGCGCCCACGTCGAGGTCGATTACACGCGCCGAAAGTACGTCCGAAAGCAGCGCGATGCGACGCCGGGGATGGTTTGGTACACCGACTTCAAGACGGTGCGCGTCGTCCCCGCGACGGTTTAGCCGAGGTCGCGCGCGTAGCTTTCGACTGCGGCCTCCAGC
>JAFAMS010000167.1 GCA_019233165.1 Vulcanimicrobiota bacterium
GAGGACGGCGGTCGCCGCGATCCGGCCCTTATAGTCCACGGCCGTGAGGCTGGATCCGGTCACGCCCTCGACGCGGGACCCGCCGGAGCCGAGGCTGTCGACGGTATCGACGCTGAGCGTCCTATCGAAGGGCCGCCCGAGGCGCCATCCCGTGAGGTCGTCGAGGAGCTCGAAGCGACCGTCTTCGAGACAAGCGTAGTCGGCTGCGTCCTCGGCCCTTTCGCCGAGAAGTACGTCCAAGACGAGAACCGCAGTCCCTCCAACCTTCAGTGGAACGTCGATGCCGGCAAGAACCGCGGGAATCTGTTCGAGGCCGTAGGCGACCGCCGCGCGCGGCGACAGGACGACCGAGTCGTAGTTCGGTTCGCCCGGAAAGCCTTCGGTAATGTCGCAGGTGTCGTTCGGACCCGTCCACGCGGCCAGCGAGGGCGCCGGCTGCGCCATGACCCAGCGGTCGTTCGGATGGACGAGGGTAAGGGTCTTCCCTTCGCGCGTACCGCTTCGCTCGAGCGCATAGAGCGTCTGGGTCACTTGCCAATCGAGCCGGCTGCGGAGCAACCAGCTTTCGCTCGCCGGAACGCCCGCTACCCGGATGAGCCATTCGCGCCACGACGGGTCGTCGAAATCCTCGATTGCCACGATTCGGCTGAGACCGTCGCGGCGAGCGACCCCATCGCTCAATGCAATCCCCAAACTCCGGCGTACTCGCACCGACGGACGCTGCGCTTCGAGTTTCGCGAGAAAAGCGTCGATCTGGGCGCGTTCGACGTTGAGCGCGTCCGTCGCGGAGGCCGCGTTTAAGATGCGGGCGATCTGCGACGCGACCCGCGTCAGAGCGGAGTAGTTGAAATCGACCCGCTGGTGCCGAATCGCGTCCACGATCAGTTCCGCATCGTGGACTCCTAAACGCCACGAGCCCGCGCATTGCGCGCGCAGCCATTGCGCTGCCGATGGGCCTTCGGCGGAAGGATGAATGAAGCGTGGCCCTTCGAGGACGTACCCTTGCCGGACGCGCGTTCCGTAGGGTGCGGCCGCGACGCCGAGCCGCGTGACCACGAGCGGCTCGAAGCTGGAGTTGTGCCGCGAGTTGATCAAAACGAAACGCCGGCGCGGCCGGTCCGACTCGCGCTCGGCTGCGGTCGTCCGGATGAACTCGGTGAGGACGGCTCGGATACGCGCTAGGTCCTCGGCGCTCGGTGGCGTCAGACCGGCGATTGCGGAAGCGCGAGCGCCGAGCGGTCGCGGGACCCCATCGTCGGATGCAGCGCCCACTTCGAAAACGAAGAAGTCCGGTCTGAGGCGGAACTCGTCAGGAGAGACGGCGCCAAAGCGATGGTCGTCGGAAAGCGAACGGATCGAGTTTGGAACGAGCACGCTTTCGCGAAAACCAAGCGATTCCCAAAGACGCAAGAAAAGCTCGAACATCGCGGGGCGGCAGCCGGCGTAGCCGGCGATCCAGTCGCGCGGAAACGCGCCCAGCATGTTCGCAAGGTAGGGAGCGACGTGCTCCGGATCGTAGCGCAAATCGTCGAACGTTTCGGGCGCGAGACCCGCGACGAGGTGATCTGCTTCCATCGGCGGTACGACCGAGGCGATCGCGGCGAGTGCGGCCGGCGGACGCCGCAGATCGATCTCCTCGAGCTCCGCGTCCGCAAACCCCCAGCTCGCATGCTGTTCCGGAATATCCGGGCGCGTCTGCCCGAGGACGAAGTCCTCCCACGAATTCTGTGTTGCGCCGGGCGCGTGCATCGGCGTCAGCTCGCGATTGTGATCGCAGTGGTAGGCGTAGACCCGGTGGACGAGCGACTCGACGGGCTGCCGCCGCAAGAGACCGAGCCGTCGAGCGAGGCTCGAGTCGATGTGCCATCCCCAAAGCATCCGCTCGTCGAACCCATCAATCGCAAACGCGTCGCTCCGCAAAAAAAGCTGGAAGTCACCGGGGCCGTCAAAGATCGCCTCGTTCCACCCGAAAACGACCTCGTTGAGTTGAAAGCGTTTCCCCCACGTTGCGATCGTTTCGATGCAGTCTCGCGGCTGCAAGCGATCGAGCGTCTCCCACATGACCTCCGGAAGCTCGAAGCGCGGCGTATGATATAACCCGTCAGCCAATCCGGCAGCCGTCGAGGAGAGTGTTTCGCGGTCACGCGGCACGAACACGATGTCCGTGTTGGTGGAGAGGATCCAGCGGTTCTTGGGGTTGGTTCGCCGTAGCCCGGCGTTACGAGCCTGCGATTCGATAACCCGAAGATGCGTGCGGGATGCAAATCGGGCGTGATGTACCGGCCGCACGCGGATCGTGCGCAACATCGTTCGCGCGCGGGCGGTCAGGACGTCGGCGATCGATTCGGTGAAGGTGGGGAGGTCGTCGGGCGTGTTGTAGTCGACGAAGACGATCTCGTCGTCGGGCTCCTCGAGGAGCTCCGCGATGCAGTTCAGGCTGATCGACGCCCGTTTCTGCAGGTTGTAGCCGTAGCTGTCGTTGCGGCCATAGACGAGGACGGAGATCATCGGCGCTCAGGGTTGCCGGAAGGTTGCGGTCTGCGGATCGCCGTCGCGCATGATTGCAAAGCCTTCGGCCAGAATCGTGTAGTCGTCCGGAAAACTGCGGTAGCGACGCGCGTTTGCGTACTCTTTGAAACGCCCCAGATAGGCATCGTAATCCGCAAACCCGGTCGCTTCCTCGAGCAGCGTCGCGCGAAGTGTGCCGACGTCGTATGGAGCGAGCGCGTCGCCAAATGCCTCGAGAAGCTCGACGCCGCAGTCATTCAAACCGAAAAGCTCGAAAAGCGCGACGCTCTTGAGCAATTGGACGGGATTCGGCGCTAGCTGCGG
>JAFAMS010000246.1 GCA_019233165.1 Vulcanimicrobiota bacterium
TTCGCGACGACGTTTCGATCGAACCGCCGCCTTCGCGCACCGACCGGATCGCGAAGTACACGCACTCATTTCCCGCGGGTACGTTCAATCGGCCGTACGCGATCGCCGCGCGAGAAGAAAACGCCGTCGCGCTGCGCTATCGAGCGCCGGATCTGGGCCCGGGCGCAACGTTCGAGAAAGCGTTGCGATTGGAAGACGCCACGTTATCGGTACGAGAGCGCTTCGAATCGCCCGACTCGACGGCACAGCGGCTCGTCGTCCGCTCCTCCCTCGCGATCGGAGAAACCGCCCGGACGCCCTGGCGGGGACCGCTGCTACTTCCGGCCGGGATTCGGCTCGAGCCACGCCACAGCTACGCGCTCGACCCGGCTCGGCCGCTCGCGCTTTACGACGCCCCCACGCACGAGTTTGTCGCCGTCGCGTGGGGCGCCGGCGCCATCGAGGAAGCGCATTTGGATGTCGAAGACCGCCACGCCGTCATGCGGCTGCGGTACGCGCCCGGGACGCAGACCACGTGTTATGAATACGTGTACCTCAAAGGGGAAGCCGAGGCTCGCGCAAGACTCAGGCGCTGGGCGAGCGAAGGCGGCCGAGCCGGGGGAGTGGCGGAACGGTCTACGCAGTCGCCTCAAAAGCGACCGGGCGAAAGCCCTTGTGGGTTCAAATCCCACCTCCCCCATTCTTGAGAGATCATGGCCAACGTAACGCGACCGAGTCACACGTATTCGCCACAAGAATTCGAACGGGAGGCGCGCCGTATAGACGCCCTCACGTTCGAGACGCTCGCGCTGCGCGAAGCGGAGTCGGTCGTATTTTGCGGTTTTACCGCAGGGAACGATTACATCAAGCGCGCGATGGAACTCGGCTGCAAAGTCGCGGTGATCGAAGCGCGCGAGGAAACGATCCGCGACAACGCCGATCTCAGAGTGCGGATCATCCGCGGGAGCACGTCGGTGATCCCCGCCCGCGAGAATGCGTTCGACGTAGCGGTCGCCGCCGGATACTTGCACGAAGTCGACCCGTCGTTCCACGCGCAGATCATCTCCGAGCTCGCGCGCGTCGCGCGGCGCGTCGCGATCGTCGAGCTCGCGCCGCCTTCCGACCCGCTGGGTCGCCGGATCGCGGCGTTGTACTCGCGCGCAAAGCGCGAGTTCGGCTCGTTCGAGCACTACCAGTCGATGGACTACTGGAAGAAGCTGCTCGCGATCTGCAAGGCGGAGATCTCGCAATCGATCTTCCAATTCGGCAAGCTGCCTCCGATCGAATACCTCATCGACACCGTCGACTTGCTGCTCGACACGATCGAAGCCGAAGAAGCGCCCGAAGAAGACCTCGACGAGCTGCGACGCATCGCGAAGCGCTCGAACGCGATGTTGCTCCCGCAGGCGCGGCTCGTGCTCGTCGGCGCGAGCGCCGGAGAGATCCCGGTCCCGAAATACTCCGACGTCGCGACCGGCCAAGCCGAAGCGATGCTGGCGACGATCACGTCGGCGGCCGCCGAGGTCATTCAGCCCTCGACGGCGGCTCCGGTGCAGCCGCAACCGCTACCGATCTCACCGGCGGCGGCGATACCGCCTTCGCCTGCGCCGGCGGTTATTTCGTCGCCGGCGCCTCCGCCGATCCCGCCGGCAGTTCCGGTCGCGCAACCGCCGACGACAGCGGCGCCACCGACGTCCCCCGCCTACGTCCCCCCGCCGACACCGCCGCCGGTTTCGAATCCGTTCGGTTTGCCGGATACGCAGCCCGCGCCGGCGTTCGAGCCGCCGCCTCCGCCGCCGGCAGAAAGCGGGACGCACGCGCCGTTTACCGCGCCGTTCCCCGTCCCGCCCGCGCCGGAGTCGGCGCCGTTCACGCCCTCATCCGGGCCGGGACTCTCGGGACCCGGGTGGAGCTGGGAGCCGCCCGAAGACGACCGCGAAGGTTAGACGGCTAGCCGGACGACCTAGAGATGAAACGCGGCGCGCGCCGCGTCGAACTGACCGCGTGCCGCGCGCAGAGTTGAAGCGATCGACGCGACGGCAAGCAGACCGCGAAGCAGCAGCGGCTTGAGCGCAACGCTCGCGCGCTGCAAACGCGCGACGTCTTCGGGGAAACGCTCGAGCCGCAGAAACAGGTCGACCGGTGCCAGCAGTTCCGCGCGTTCCTTCAACCGGCGCGCCGTCGCTGCCGCGCGCATCAAGACGGCGCCGGCCGCCGCAAAGACCATGACGCAGAGCGCGGCAAAACCGAGCGCGACGAGCGTCGCGAGATCCATCTCAGGCCGCGGTGTCGGTC
>JAFAMS010000262.1 GCA_019233165.1 Vulcanimicrobiota bacterium
GATCGTCGATCCCGTCGCGGCAACCGCCGTTCGTCACCAGCAGCGCCCCAAGCGAATTGCGACCAAAGTACCAGTCGTGCGCGATCTCGGCGACCCCCTCGAAGTGCGAATCGCGACTAATGTCGGCGGCGACGAGCGCAGCGTCGACCATTGCGGCCGCTTCCAGAGGCTGCTGACCGAACCGGGCGCGCACTCCGCCGCGCGGATACCAGCCCTGGTTTCCAATGGGTACGAAGGTCCGCTCCTCGATCGTGACGCTCTCGTAGAAATGCAGCGTGTTGAGACCGATTTGGATCAATCGCGGCTCGTCCAGGATCGCGCCCGCGCGCAGGACGGCTTCGGAAAGCCGGGCGTTGTCGTACGTCATGAACGGCTCGAACCACTGCCAGTCCGGTGACGCGTTCTGTGCGTAGAGGTCCGCGAGCGCCTCGGCTTCGCAGCGGATGGCGTGCTCCAGCGTGGCGTCGTCCCGCCGCCGAGCTTCGTACGCATGCGCCATCCCGATCACCGCATATGCCCGGGCACGCGAGTACTCGAGCGTCGCGACGACCGAAAAGGCTCCTTCGAAGATCAGGGAGCAGACGCGCTGCCACGAATCGCGCGGCGCGTACCGCAAGCCGAAGCCGACCGCCCACAGCGCCCGACCGAACGAGTCCTGCGTCCCGACGATGTCGAGCCAACGGCGGTCGTAGCCCATGAAGTTGTGGAACCGGCCGTCGCTTAGCTGTGCGTCGTAGATAAAGGAAAGATACGTCTCCGCGAGGCGCATGGCGGTCTCGCGAAACTGGTTGCGCTCCGTCGCAGCGAGCGCGACCATGAGTGCCCGGGCAACGTCGTCGGTGCAATAGCCCGTGGCACGGTTCGGAATATCGTGGATTGCGTGCTGGATCACGCCGACGTCGTCGGTGAGCGTGACCAGGTGATCGAGAACCGGATAGCGGCGCATGCAGTCGTCGGCCTACGCCGACGTCGCCAGCTCCGATCGCGGTGAGGGTGCGAGCTCGCCGAAGAGCCGGCCGTAGGCGAACGCGACGTTCGGCCATGTCATTTGCCGGCCGAAGCGGTAGGCGCGTCGCTCGGTCGCGCGGCGCAGCGCGGGATCCCCGAGCAGCGCGACGATCGCATCGGCGAGCGCGTTCGCGTCGCGGAAATTCACCAAGAACCCGCGATGGTGCGCGAGCAATTCCTCGGCGTAGAGATACGGCGTTGAAACGACGGCTTTCCCCATTCCGATTGCATACGCGAGCGTCCCGCTGACGATCTGCACCGGATTGAGGTACGGCGTGCAGTAGATGTCCGTGGCCTGCAGGTAGTCAACGAGCTCGTTGAAGTCGAGATACTTGTCGACGAACTGAACGTTGTTTTGGAGTCCGTACTCCGCTACTTGCGCGGTCAGCGCCTCACGATACGACTCGCCTTCGTGACGGCGCACGACGGGGTGCGTTTGTCCGAGGACCAAGTACAGGGCTTCGGGATGGAGCTTGACGACGCGCCGCATCGCTTCGATCGCAAACTCGATCCCTTTCCCTTTACTGATGAGTCCGAAGGTCGAGATTACCATCCGCTGGCCGACGCCGAAGCCCGCTTTCGCGGTATCGGTCGACCGGAACGGCACGTCGGGGACGCCGTGATGGATGACGCGGACTTTCTCGGGATCGACGCCGTAGCGGTTCACCAAGATATCCTTGCCGGTCTGCGAAAGAACGATGACCGCGGTCGCCAGCCTGCAAATCTCCTGCGCGACGCGCAAGTGGTTCTCGTTCGGTTCGGGGAGAACGGTGTGCAGCGTAACCGCGACGGGCTTCGTGATCCCTTCGAGCGTGTCGAGAAACCATTCGCCGTCGGTCCCGCCGAAAAGCCCGTACTCGTGCTGGACGTTGAAGACCTCGCACGGGTGCGCGTTGACGATCGCGGCCACGTCGGCGTACGAGCTGCGATCGTCTTGAACGAGGCGCGCCGTTACTTCCGGCGGATAGACGCGCATCTCGCCGCCCGGCTCGTCGATCGCGATGATCTCGCTCTTCGTCTCGAACCGTTCGTCGAAACTGTCGACGGTGTCGCGCGTAAACGTCGCAATCCCACACTCGCGGGGAGGGAAACTCCCCAAAAACAACGTGCGAGGCGCTTCTATCGCGCGCATACCGTCGAAGTGAGTCGTAGTCGCCAAGGAAACGGACTCCCTAGGCTGCCTGAAGCCGTCACGTTCACATGAGTCGTACCCGTCGCTCATTGGTTGCAAACGCGCTCGTTAGCCCGTCGTGACACCTTCCGCAACGACGCGCGAACCTTCGGGCAATTGCGAGCCGTCGAGGATCATTACGTCGTGCCCAATTACCGACTTAGGCCGAACGTACGCGCCCGCGCCGATTTGCGCGCGGCTCGCGACAATCGCCCATTCGATGCGAGCGTCGGGTCCGACGTACACGTCCTCCCAAAGGAGCGAATCGACGACGCGCGCGCCGGAAGCGATTCGGCAACCGTTCCCAAGAACGACGTAGGGCCCGACGCACGCTCCCTCTTCGACCGTCACGCCTTCGCCGATGAACACGGGTGCGACCAGCGTCCCCGGCGGCTGCGCCGAGCCGGGCCCGGCGATCAGATCGCGCCCGAGCGGGAGCTCGAGGGGTATCGCTCCCTCGAACAGATGGCGGTGTGCGTCGAGGTAGTGCTCCGGACGCCCGAGATCGATCCAATAGTCGTCCGTCACGTAGGCGTAGAGTTTCTCGCCTCGCGCGATCAGCTCGGGAAACGTCTCCCGTTCGATCGAGACGTTCCGTCCCCCGGGAATCGCGGCAAGGACCGCGGGCTCGAGCAAGTACGTCCCCGCATTGACGTCGTGCGATGGCGGCGGTCCCTGGGGTTTCTCGACGAAGGCGGAGATCCGTCCGTCCGCGTCGTGGACGACCGCGCCGAACGAGGAGGGGTCCTCGACCGTGATGAGGTGCAGGCTGCCGACCCCCCCTTTGGCGGCATGGAATTGCATCATCCCCCGCAGATCCAGCCCGGTGAGGACGTCGCCGTTGAAGACGAAGAACGGCCCGTCGATATACTGCTCGACGTTCTTGATCGCGCCCGCCGTCCCGAGCGGGGTCTCCTCGATCACGTAGGTGAGGCGCATGCCAAGGCGGGAGCCGTCGCCGAAGTACGAGCTGATCGCTTCGGGGAGATAGCCGGCCGGCAAGATCGCGTGGGTGATCCCCGCGTCCTGAATGCGAACGAGGGTCCGCTCCAGGAACGGGACGTTCATGATGGGCACCATCGGCTTCGGCGTTCCGTATGTCAGCGGCCGCAGCCGCGTCCCCTCGCCACCGACCAAGACAATCGCCTGCAAGCGGTCTCCTTCAAGAGAGGGCGGGCGCTATCTATACCCGAGGCAGCCCGCCGGCCCATTCTTGGCTGTTGCGCGAGGGCCGCAGCGGCCACTAAGATAAGGAGCCTGCGCCGCAGCCGCGGCTCAGCCGATCCCGGGTCGTCTAACGGTAGGACAGCAGGCTCTGAACCTGCTTATCGTGGTTCGAATCCATGCCCGGGAGCGCGGCCCTATCGTCTAGAGGCCTAGGACGCCGGGTTCTCAACCCGGTAACACGGGTTCGAATCCCGTTGGGGCTACCATCTCTCCCACGTCGTAGCGGAGCA
>JAFAMS010000150.1 GCA_019233165.1 Vulcanimicrobiota bacterium
GATCGCCGGGACGAAGAGCGAGTTGATCGTCTTGTCGTAGCCTTCGTGATGGACGATCTCGAGCAAGCTCGAGCTCACCTGTTCGGCGACGACCACGCCGGAAACGGGACGAGCGGCTTCGCGGTCGCGACGTTTCCGGGGTAGACGATCTCCTGTTTTCCGTTCTGCCACTGGATGATGTAGGACGTGTAGCCGAGCTGGATCCCGTTGGCCGGATTCACCCGGTAGGTGCCGACCAGCGTCGGAACGCGAATCGTCGCCAGCGCGTCGCGGATCTTCTCCTGGTTGATCGATCCGGCTTGTTTGATCGCCGCCGCGAAGACGTGCATCGCCGAATAGTTGGCCGCCGAGTGATAGTCCGGCTCGCGATGGAACGTCGCCTGGTAATCGCGCACGAACGCCGCATTTTCGGGCGTCTTCGCAGCGAAGTTCCACGCGACCGCCGAGAGCGTTCCGTCGCAGTCGCGGCCGACACTCTTCACGAACGCCGGATCGGAGGCGCCGATCGCTTCGTAGAACATCTTCGGCGCATAATTGGATTGCTTGAGCTGACGGATAAGCCCCAGCGAATCGGTGGGAAACGCCATCCCGAGAACGACGTCGGGATCCGCCGCCCGAAGCTTCTCGACCACGGAGCTGAAATCGCTCGCGTTCCCGGGATAGAACTCCTGATAGACGATCGCTTGGCCGAAACCGCGCGCGATCTCGGGAACTGCATTCGCGAGGGCATGCGGGAACGCGGTGTCGCCGCCGATCACGGCCAATCGTTTGAACCCGCGATCGTGCGCCATCGAGAGGACGCCGTAGAGATAGGTCTGCACCGGCCCCAGGCCCTGGAATATCCAGCGGTTGCCGCGGCTGAACATGACGACGTCGGCGGTCTCCGCCATCAGCATCGGCATCTTGTAACGCTCGGCGACATTCGCCGCCGGCGCCGAGATCGCGGTCCCGTATGGGCCGATGACGAGGTCGACCTTATCCTCGTTGATCAGCCGCTCGTACAGACGGACGCCGGTCGCCGGCGCGCTCTGATCGTCGTAGTATTTCAGCTCGAGCGGACGCCCGAGGACGCCGCCGCGCGCGTTGATGTGCGCGACGCCGAGCTGATAGCCTTCCAGCGAGTAATGGCCGCCGTCCGAGAAGATTCCGCTCAGCGAGACCGCGGCGCCGATCGTGATCGGTTTCCCTTGCGCGCTTGCCGGGCGCGCGAGCGACGCCACCGTAAAGCCGGCAGCGGCGCCTCCGATGAAACGCTCTCTTTTCATGGGGGCGAGTTTTCTCCCAAGAAGCGCCGTTTGACTTCCGGGTTTGCACGAATCTCCGCCGCGGAGCCTTGCATGACCGTTTTTCCCTCGCTGAGGACGTAGGCACGGGCCGCGAGCTCGAGCGCTTGCACGACGTTTTGCTCGACGAGGACCACGGCGGTTCCCCGTTCGTTGATCTGTCGGATCAGCGCGAAGACTTCGAGGGTGATCCTCGGCGCGAGGCCGAGCGACGGCTCGTCCATCAAGACGATGCTCGGTTCCGACATGAGGGCGCGCGCGATCGCGACGATTTGCTGCTGACCGCCGGAAAGCGTCCCCGCCGGTTGACGGCGGCGCTCGGCGAGAATCGGGAACCGCTCGTACATCGCCGCGACCCTGCTTCGCGCCGACCGGCGCGCGCGCGGAACGTGCGCCCCCATCGTCAGGTTCTCCTCGACCGACATCTCGCGGAAGAGATTCCGCCCCTCGGGGACGAGCGCGATCCCTCGCTCGACGATATCGCTCGGCCTGCGCCCTTCGATCCGCGTTCCGTCGAGCTCGATCGTCCCCGCCGTGGGATGGACGATCCCGAGCAGCGATTTGAGCGTCGTCGTCTTTCCCGCGCCGTTCGCGCCGACGATGCTGACGATCTCCCCGCGTTCGACCGCGAACGAGACGCCGTGCAGCGCTTTGAAATCGCCGTACGCGGCCTCCAGATCGCGAACGGCGAGCAATGGCATTAGAGCGCCTCGCGAACGGGCGCGCCGAGATAGGCTTCGATGACGCGCGCATCCGCTTGGATCGACTTGGGATCCCCTTCGGCAATGCAGCGACCCGCGTCCAAGACCACGATCCGGTGCGAGATCCGCATCACGAGCCGCATGACGTGCTCGACCCCGCACACGGCACCGATCCCGCGCGCGCCGAGTTCGAGGATAAACTCGGCCATCGCGTCCATTTCGGTCGGCGTCAAGCCGGCCATCACTTCG
This sequence comes from Vulcanimicrobiota bacterium, assembly GCA_019233165.1. GTDB lineage: Bacteria > Vulcanimicrobiota > Vulcanimicrobiia > Vulcanimicrobiales > Vulcanimicrobiaceae > JAFAMS01. The sequence goes on from JAFAMS010000150.1 coordinate 2,234, forward strand.
TCGAGCAGCAACAGCTTCGGGCGTAGCGCGAGGGCCCTTGCGACTTCCAAGCGTTTGCGCTGGGTCAGCGTCAGCGTCGACGCCCGGCGCGACGCTTGCGCGCCGAGCCCGACGAACTCGACGATCTCGCGCGCCTGCAGTCGCGCCTCGCGCTTCGACGACGTGAACGCGAGGGCGCCGACCGCGACGTTATCGAGGACGCTGAGGGCGGAAAACGGCCGCACGATTTGATACGTGCGCGCGATCCCCGCACGCGCGATGCGGTGCGGCGGCCAACCCAAAATCGAGTCGCCGCAGAATCGGACGTCGCCGGCGCTGGGACGCAGCAGGCCGCTGATGACGTTGAAGAGCGTCGTCTTGCCCGCGCCGTTCGGGCCGATCAAGCAAAAGACTTCGCCGGTGCGCACGGTCAACGAGACGCCGTGCAACGCGACGACGCCGCCGAACGCAATCGTCACGTCGTCGACGACGAGCAGGTCGTCACTCATAGCGTCGCTTTAGTGCCGGGACGATCCCGTGCGGCAACAAGATCAGCAGCGCGACCAGCAAGCCGCCGAAGAGCATCAAGTAGAACTGCGGAAACTTAGCCCAGAGTGCTTCGGAGATCTGGGTCATCAAGACGCCGCCGATCAGCGGCCCCCAAACCGTCCCGACGCCGCCGAGGATCGCCATCACGATCGACTGCAGATCGAAGCGCGACGAGAACGCAGCGTCCGGTTCGATGTAGTTCAAGAAATAAATGAAGCCGCCGCCGAGAAGCCCGGGGATCAGGGCGCTGAGCGCAAATGCCGCGATCTTGTCGCGCGTGACGTCGACCGCAAGCGTTCCGGCGACCTGCTCGTCTTCGCGCAGCGCTTGCAGCCGCAGTCCGAACGCGCTCCGATCGATCCAAATCGTCAACGCGATCGCGCCGAGCGCCACCGCCAGCGTCCAATAGTACACGCTCGTGACGTCGGAGCCGGGCGGGAGGAACAGTCCGGCACCGGCGCCCGTCGCCGGCAACGCAGTGATCAACACGCGGACGGTTTGCGCCATCCCGAACATCCCCATCGCGAAAAAAGGGCCGCGCAACCGCAGCATCACGTACCCGAGCGGAAACGCGAACGCGCAAGCCAGGATCCCGCCGGCGAGCGCCGCGAGCATCCAATACACGTGGAATGCGTTGATCGCGAAGCCGGTCGCGTAGGCGCCGAGGCCGAAGAACGTGATCTGTCCGAACGAGAAGTAACCGGCGTACCCGGAGATGATGTTCCAACCGTACGCCAAACCGACGTAGACCAGCGTGATGTAGATCAGATTCACGAAGTAGCCGTTGAGGCGGTGCGGTGCGACGATGAGGAATGCCACGATCGCAGCTCCGGCGATCCACGTCGCAACCTTCAAGCGGTGCGCCTTCCGAGAAGCCCCGAAGGCATGAGCAGTGAGACTAGGATGAAGAGCACGTATGGGGCCGCCTCGGCCAAGCTCGCTCCGACGAAATAGCTCGTAAACGCGTTCGCGAGTCCGAGGACGAGCGCTCCCAAAACGCAGCCGGCGTAGCTTCCGAGCCCTCCGATGACGACGACGGCGAAGGCGTTCACGGTGAACTGCACGCCCATCTGCGGGTTGAGATTGTAGATCATGCTCATCAGGGCGCCGGCCGCCGCCGCTACTGCGGTACCCAGACCGTAGCTGAGCGTGCGAACGCGATCGATATCCACGCCGCAAGCGAGCGCGCCTTCGAGGTGCTGGCTCGTCGCCCGGATCGCGCAGCCGGCCGCGGTGAACCGTAAGAAGGCGGCGAGCGCGGCCGCGAGCACGAGCGCCAATGCAAACGCGAGCAGCTTCGCCTGCGGGATCGAGATCCCGCCGACGTCAAACGCGCCCGTCAGAAACGGAACCGAACGAAACGAGCCGCCGAAGAGCGCGAGCCCACCGCCGGCGAGAAAGAACGAAAGCCCGAACGTCAGCGTGAGCGACGACGCCTCGGTCGACGCGGTCTCGGCCGGAAGCCGGCGGAGCAGCAACCGGTGGATTGCGGCGCCGAGCACGAAGCCTCCGGCCACCGCCACCGGCAGCAGCACGAGCGGGTTGAGCCCGAGCGCTCCGAATGCGAGAGCGCACACCATCGCAGCGATAACGACGACGTCGCCGTGTGCGAGGTTTACGACCCGCATCACGCCGTAGATGATGTTGAATCCGAGCGCGGAAAGCGCGAAAACGCCGCCCAGCAGCAGCCCGTTGACGACGAGCTGAACGACCGTCATGGGCTCAATGGTTATCGTCCCGGTGGGACGAACCTCCCCCCATGGAAGCCGCGGTGCACTCGCTCGATCATTTCGCGCTCACCGTCCCCGACGCGAACGTAGCGGACCAATTTTACGCGAACTTCGGCCTGAAAACGACTCCGCGTGGAAACTCTCTAACGCTGGAGACGCCGAACGGTCTGGCTGGGACGGTCTTCGAAGGCGAGCGCAAGCGTTTGCACCACTTGACGTTCGGGATCGACGCGGCAGATTTCGAAGCTTTTCGTAAACGGCTCGAAGCCGGCGGCGTCGTTCTTCTCGACCCGCCCGCGGAGGCAGCGTCAGCCGCCGAAGCGCTTTGGTTTCGCGATGCCGACGGGAATCTGATCGAGCTGCTCGCCGCAACGCGCCGTTCGCCGCGCGAGAAGTCGAACATGAACGTCCGCGTCGCCGCTCCCGGCGAACGCGCCGCGCCCGAAGGAACCGAGCGGCCTAAACCGCGGCGCCTCGGACACGCCTTGTTGTTCTCGCCGGACGTGCTGCGCCAAGTCGAGTTCTACCGGCGCTACCTCGGATTAGGTCTCGCGGATCGCTCCGGCGAGGTCGTCGCGTTCATGTATAGCAAGCACGGCAGCGACCACCATATTCTCGCGTTCGGGAAATCGGAACGTCCGGGCTTTCACCACGCCAGCTTCGAGCTCGAAAGTATCGACGCGATCGGTGTCGCGGCGATGCACATGAAGTCGCAAGGTCACACCGAAGGATGGGGATTCGGCCGTCATTACATCGGGTCGAACTACTTCCAGTACGTTCGGGACCCGTGGGGAAGCTTCGCGGAGTACTTCTGCGACATCGATTACATCCCCAGCGGCTGTGCCTGGCAAGAACGCAACGTCCCGGCTGAGCACGCGCTCTTCGTCTGGGGACCCTCCCCGCCGCCATATTTTTTCGAAAACGTCGAGACTTAGTTCCACTCCGGGATCGCGGGGATCCGCAGCGTATCGAATTCCGGCAGATCGAAACCGTAGTGGTCGACGAGGAGCCGGCGGAATTCGCGGCGGTCCGCGATCTGTTTGGGCGTGACGTCGCTGCCGTTGTGGAGCGTGAAGTCGCGGTTCATCAGCGAGGCACGGCCTGACGGCGTCACGATGCTCATCATCACGAGCTGCGTGAACGGCGACTGCGGATGCATCGCCGTGAAATAGTTGCCCAGCTCGAAGTCGATTGCATGGTTCTCCTCATCGAGATCCGACACCCAGCCGTCGATCGTCTCATCGCCGCGCTTAAACCGTAAGGTAATGCGGCGTCCGTCGCGAGCGATCCAATGGGTCGGCGAACCGTTATCGCTACCGGCGCCGGTTTCAAGAGGCACGGGAAAGCGCGGGCCAAACCCGCCGAATCCGGGATCGACGACGAACGTCCCCGCGGGAAGGGTGACGGTGAGAAACATGTGCGCCCGCGGCGATTCGGTCGCCGGGGAGAACAGCACCACGCGTGCCGCACGGCGTTGCAAGTCGAAACCGAGCTGCTCGAGAACCGCTGCGAGGAGAGTTGCGTGCTCGAAACAATAGCCGCCGCGCCTTGCGGCGACCAGCTTCTGCTGCAACGACTCCAGGTCGAGGCGCACGCCACGGCCGAGTAAAACGTCGAGATTCTCGAACGGGATACGCGACATGTGGGCGACGAGAATGCCGCTTAAGACCGGCAGCGTCGGCTCGCGTGAGCCGTGGTATCCGATGCGCTCGAAGTAGGCGTCGAGCTCGAGAGCTTCAGGCATAGGAGCAACGTAAAAGAGATCTCGCGACTGTCCTTCCAGCCGAGCCGGCCCACCCGTTGCAGGCTTTTCGTTCTCGAACGCAGATTGCTCTGGGGGGCTGCAGAAGGAGCCGAACCAGACATTCTTTTATCTGGCTACGACCGGGGACCCGACGATCGCACAGGTGTACGCGATTGGCGGACCGGAAGCGGTGCTGCGCCACGGAGACTCGGTAGGCACGCCGACGCCGACACCGTCACCGACACCCACACCGCTGCCGACCGGTCTGTTCGCTTTCGGAAGATCGTTTACGGTGACCGGGATTGCCCCCGGATCGACGACGATCACGCTTTGCACCGGCCCGGAATCCGTCCAACGTCGTCCCCAGGTCGGGGTCGCTCCATCGGCATGCACAACGATCCCGGTCTCGGTCGCGAGGTAATTCTGCGAGGCGCCGCCCGCATCGCGACCGCCGTGGTGGGCGTTTCGTCTCTGGCATGTATCGCTGCCGTAGCCGTCATCGAACCGGCTGATGCAACCGTTCGCCAATCGATCGACTGGAAGATTTCAGCGGCAATGGTCGAGGCTAGGTGCGAGCGCGAGATCGGCATCGCAAGACGCCGCATCGACCGGATCGTTCGGACGCCCGGACGCAGGACCGCGCAATCGTTTTTGATCCCGCTCGAGGACGCCGAAGCGGATCTCAACGACCGGCTCGTCGCCGAGCGGTTCTTGTTCTACGTCTCGACGTCGAAGCCGGTGCGCGACGCGTCGCAAGGCTGCGAGAACGAGATCACGTCATTCCTCTCCGAGACCGGCGCGCGACCGGACGTGTTCCGGGGACTTAAGGAAGTGCAAGCCGGCCGAACGGCGACGTCGCCCTATCAGCAGAAGCTCTTGCAGATCCGGCTGAATGCCGCCCTTCGCGACGGCGCGGGACTCGACGCCTCGGGGCGGCGCACCTTCGTCGCGCTCGCCCAAGAGCTCACCCCCCTCGAGCTCGAGTTCGAAGCGAACCTTGCTGACGAGCGTGCGACTATCGAGATCCGGCCGAACCAAACGGCCGGGTTGCCGCGCGATTTCGTTGCGACGCTCGAGCGCAAGCCCGGCGGCACGCTCGTCGTCCCGGTCGAAGAGGCGACGTCGGGCTTGTTTCTGAGCGAAGCGCGCGACCCGGCGGCGCGCAAGGCGTTTTTCGTCGCGTTCGAACGGCGCGGCGGGAAAGAAAACGTTCGGCTTCTCGAGCGCGCGCTCGCGATTCGCTTTCAGCTCGCGCACCTGCTGCACTACCCGAGCTGGGCGGCGTACCAGCTCGACGACAAGATGGCGCGCACGCCCGCGCGCGTTCTCTCTTTCCTCGACGACCTAGAATCAAAGCTCAAAGTCGGCGCGCGAGAGCACGTGGCGGAGCTCGCCGCCTTGAAAGGCGCGCCGGTCCAGCCCTGGGACGTCGCGTACTACGACAGGATTCTGTACAAATCGCGCTACGACGTCGACGAAGAGGCGATCCGACAATACTTCCCGGCACAGCACACGATCGACGCTGCGTTGGCCCTCTATGCGAAGATATTGAACATTCGATTCGAGCGCGGCGCCGACGACGGCTGGGTCAAGGCTCCGGCGGTCCTCCACTATCGCGTCTTCGACGGGGCGACCGGGAGCTTCATCGGCGATACCTACTTCGATCTCTATCCCCGTCCCGACAAGTACGGTCACTTCGCGAACTGGGATTTGCTGCCCGCGCGCGTCGTGCAGCCGGGGAGACACCGCGCGCCGCTCTCGGTGATCGTCGGCAATTGGAACCCGCCGTCCGCCGGAAAGCCCTCACTTCTCTCCCACGAAGAGGTCGAGACGTTCTTCCACGAGTTCGGACACAACCTCGCTTCGCTGCTCGCCACCGCGCCGTACGAGACGCTGTCGACCGCGATCCGGCACGACTTCGTCGAGGCGCCGTCGCAGATGTTCGAAAACTGGACGTGGGAGCCGTCGATCCTGCGAGAGATCACGCGAAAATGGGACACGGGCGAACCGATGCCCGAGAACCTGATCGGCAAGCTCGTCGCGTCGCGTTACGTCGGAAGCGGCTACAGCTACGCCGAGCAGACGTTCCATTCACTCGTCGACATGCAGTACCACATGGCGCCTGCGCCTCGAGTCGACACGACCGCAGTCTGGGCGTCGACCCAGAACAAATCGATGCCGTTGCGGTTCGTCGCCGGAACGTATCCGCAAGCCTCGATAGGGCACTTCATGGGCGGATACGACGCGGGAATCTACGGCTATTTGTGGGCGCGCGTCTACGCGCAGGACATGTTCTCGCGCTTCCAGCGCGACGGCTTGGAGTCGGCGGAAGCAGGCAAAGCGTACCGGGAGCTGATTCTCGAACCGGCCGCAACCTACGAACCGGATGTCGAGGTGGAGCGCTTCCTCGGCCGGCCGATGATGCCGAAGGCGTTCTACGACGCCCTCGGCATCAGTGCCGGCAAGACGGGCTCTTAGAGCGCGCGCTGCCCGACGACGCGTCCCTGCGGCGGCGTCGTGTCGTCGCCGTAGCCCCACACCCCGTTGAACGAGTTGTTGTCGCCGTTGAACCAGTACGAGAACCAGCCTGCCCGGCTCTTGTCGGCGTTCGTCCAGCGGGCGCGAACTTTATCCTTGGTACGGAATTTGCCGTTGATGACGATATTGTTGATATCGCAGACCGTCGACGGCCCGGATTGCTTACACGTCATGTCACCCGCGAACGGGCTCGTTCCACCGGCAGCGGTGATGTTCCATTTTCCCGCCGCAGTGATCGCCGACGGCGGCAAGTACTTGTTGCCGACGAACGAGCCGTTCGGTTTGCGACCGTTGTAGCCCCACTCGCCGTTGAAGCTGTGACCGTTAGGGCTCACATAGACCGTGAGCCATCCCGCGCCCCCCGGGCCTTTCCAGTTTCCGTTTATTTGTGAGTCGGTGACGAACGTGCCGGTAAAGCCGTTGCCGTTCGAGGCGTTTTGCCCGACGACGCCGTTACCGTTTTGGGTCAAGGTGATCTTGCTGGTCGCGGTTCCGTTCAACCCCGACTGCTCGACCGTCCAATTGCCCGCAATGTTCGGCGGCGCCGCGAGCGCCGCACCCGGTGCCAACGTTCCAAACGCAAACGCGCCGATGAAGACTAGAATAAGACGTTTCACGATTTCCTCTCCTCCGGAGTTACGTCGAACGCTTCTGTTCGTGAACGCGGCGCCCTGCGCGTTCCGGATTTCGTCGCGTTTGTCGTTTTTCGGATAGCGCGTGCAGCGCTCGTTGGCTACACTATGCCCCGGGAGGGTCTGAACCGGGTGATGAGATCGGCACTAAGAACTGCGGCCGTAGTCGCAGCCGCACTTGCGCTCGCACATGGAGGCGCGTCCGCACAGGGTACCCCCGGCGGAACGCTCGACCGCATTCGTGCGAGCAAGACGATCCGGATCGCCTACCGCGCCGACGCGGTCCCGTTTTCGTTCCGAAATTCGGCCGGGCAGCCGGCCGGATTCATGGTCGATCTCTGCAAAGCGGTCGCGGCGCGCGTCGGGCAGCAGCTGAGCATTCCGTCGATCAACCTTTCGTACGTGCTCGTCACCGCCGCGGACCGCTTCGACGCGGTCCGTCAAGGGCGGGCGGACCTGTTGTGCGAGCCGACGTCGGCAACGCTGGCGCGGCGCGAGATCGTCGACTTTTCGACCGCCACGTACATCGACGGCGCCGGGCTGCTCGTGCGCGGCGACGGACCTCGGAGCTTTCAGGGGCTCGCGGGGCAACAGATCGGCGTCCTCGCCGGCACGACGACCGAAGAAGGGCTGCGCAACAGCCTGAAAGCGGCCGGAGTCACGGCAACGATCGTTCCCGCAACGACGCACGCCGACGGAATCGCGATGCTCGATGCGGGAAAGATCTCGGCGTACTTCGGCGACCGCGGGATCTTGCAGTTCCTGGTCTTGCAAAGCAAAGATCCCGGCAAGCTCGCGCTCGCGGACCAGTACTTCTCGGTCGAACCGTACGCGCTCGGGCTTCCACGCGGCGACGAGAACTTTCGGTTGGCGGTCGACCGCGCGCTGAGCCGGATCTACCGCTCGGGTGAGATCAGCGCGCTCTTCGCAAGCACCTTCGGCGGCAACGCGGCACCCAGCCAGATCTTGCAGACGCTCTACGTGATCGCCGCTTATCCCGAGTGAGTGGCCGCCGTAAACGTCTGTAAGATCCGGATGTAGTTCGCGCGCTCGAACGCGACCGGGTCGGCGACGCGCGCGTGGCTGAACATCCCGCGGATCGCGTCGACCGAGCGATACCCGCGCGTGTCCAGCCAAAACTGAAGCCCGTCGACGAGCGTTGCCATGTGATCGAGGCCGTTCCGTAGCAGCGCCGAGGTCGTCATCACGACGTCGGCTCCCGCGAGGAGGTATTTGACGACTTCGTCCGAGCTTTCGACCCCGCTGGTCGCGGCCAAATCGACCTTGAGATTCCCGGAGAGGAGCGCGATCCACAGGAGCGGGAGCCGAATCTCGTGCTTTCGGCTCAATTCGAGATCGTGACGGAGTGCGAGCTCGTCGAGGTCGATGTCCGGCTGATAGAACCGATTGAACAGGACGAGCGCGTCCGCGCCGGCGCGCTGCAACCTCCGTGCGAACGCGCCGAGCGAGCTGAAATAGGGCCCGAGCTTCACGGCGACCGGGATATCGATCGACTCCGCGACGCTGCCGACGATCTCTGCATATCGCTTCTCAACGTCGAGCGGGCCGAGCGTGAGGTCCGCGGGTATGAAGTAGACGTTGAGCTCGAGCGCGCTCGCTCCGGCGCGTTCGATCTCTTTCGCATAGTCGACCCAACCGCGCCCCGTCGCTCCGTTGAGGCTCGCGATCACCGGAATCTGTAGCGCCTTTCGCGCGCGCTGCACGAGATCCAAGTAACGCTCGGTTCCGAGTAAGTAGCGCTCGGGGCTCGGGAAATAGCTGAACGCCTCGGCGCCGCTCTCGCTCCCGGCATCCATGAGGCTGAGGACCTCGTGGCGTTCCGCATCGATCTGCTCTTCGAAGACCGAAGGGAGGACGACCGCCGCCGCCCCGTATTCCTCGAGCGCGGCGAGATTGTCGACGTCGCGGTTGAGCGGCGAGGCCGAGGCGACGATCGGATTGCGCAGCCGCAATCCCATGTACGTCGTCGCGAGATCGCTCATGCCGGGAACCGATGCCCTTCGAGCGCGGCGAGCTCTTCGTACTGGCGGTACTTCTCGCTGACGGCGGCTTGCGCGGCGGCCATGACGCCCTCGGCCTCCGACGGACGGGAGAGCGTCAACGCCTTGAAGCGAATCTCGTTGTAGGCGTAGTCCTTGAGCTTCATCGTCGGACGCGGCGAGTCGAGCCGGAATGGGT
>JAFAMS010000405.1 GCA_019233165.1 Vulcanimicrobiota bacterium
GCGGGGAACGGCCCGGTCGAGCCATGGTACACGATCGCGCCCAGGCGATAGAGGTTGTTGATCGTCCGGCTCACGGCTTTTTCGTTCCCGGGGATCGGAGTCGCGCTGATCACGACCGTGTCGCCGGGGATGATCTTCATCCGCGGATGGTCGCGGACCGAGAGCCGCGTGAGCCCCGACATCGGCTCGCCCTGCGAGCCGGTCGTCATCACCACCATCTTCTCGGGCGGTAGCTCGTCGATCTCTTCGATTTTCGCCTGAACGCCGGGCGGAATCCGCAAGTAGCCGAGCTCGCCGGCGAAATGGACGACGTTGACGAGCGAGCGGCCGAGAAATGCGATCTTACGGTCGAACCGGACGGCTTGATCGACGACCTGCTGGATCCGTGGGACGTTCGATGCGAACGACGCCACGATGATCCGTCCGGCCGCGCGCCCGAAGATGTTCGAGAACGCCTCGCCGACGATGCGTTCGGAGAGCGTGTGGCCGGGCCGCTCCGCATTCGTACTGTCGGAGAGCATGCAGAGCACGCCCTCCTCGCCGATCCGGGCGATCGCGCCGAAGTCTGCGGGCTCCCCGTCGATCGGCGTCTGGTCGAATTTGAAGTCGCCGGTGTGGAAGATCGTCCCGACCTGCGTGCGCAGGGCGAGCGCGCACGCGCCCGCGACCGAGTGGTTCGTGTGGACGAATTGCGCCTCGACCGAGCCGTAGCGCACGCGATCGCCGGGCACGACGGTGACGAGATCGAGATCCTTCGGGTCGTGGTCGCGCATCTTGGCGCGAATCAGCGCGAGCGTGAGCGACGTGCCGACGACGGGGACCTTGAACTCACGCAGCAAGTACGGGATCCCGCCGATGTGATCTTCGTGTCCGTGCGTGACGAGCAGGGCCTTGAACTTGTGCGCTCGCTCCCGGATGTACGAGAAGTCGTTGATGACGATGTCGACGCCGAGCATCTCGTCGTCCGGGAACATCAACCCGCAGTCGATCGCAATCAGCTCGTCGTTCGTCTCCACGAGCGTCATGTTGCGGCCGATTTCGCCGCAGCCACCGAGCGGGACGACCCGCACGAACGGCTCGCTCGGCGGCTCGGGGACGAAGTACTCTTCGCCCGGAGCGCGCGAGGGATTGCCGGCGGCGGCCGGGGCGTGAATCGAGCCGTTGGAGGAGGTCATCGCTGCATGTTCTTCGACCCGGCCGCCGCAGCCTTAGTTGTCCTGGCGGCGTCACCTCGGCCGCATGCCAAGCCGTCCCCGGCAGCTATGCCCTCGATCTACGCGACCGACCTCTTCAGCCGCCGCGCGCGCCGGCGTGCCGCCGTCTTGCTTCGGCTGCGTTGGGAAGAGCTTCGCATGGCCGAGCTGGAGCGCGTTCGCGCGGCGATCAAGCGCGAGCTTCCCATCGACGAGCTCCTCGGAGGCGAAACGCCGCCCAAGAGGTGAAAGGGGCGTCGTGCCTCTTACGACGCTCGTCAATCTTATCGTGGCGCCCGGCGAGGCATTTGCTTCGATCCGCGCGCGTCCGGTTTGGAGCTGGGCGCTCCTCGTGCTGGTAATCCTCGTCGCGCTCGCATCGATCGTCTCGGCTCCCGTCTCGCGGCACATCGTCGAGACGACGATCCCCGCGCAGCTCGCAAACGATCCGCGCTTTGCGGGGCTCCCGCCCGAGCAAGCGCAAGCGCAGATCCAGCGCGTTCTGGGAATCGCGCTGCTTACCGTCTCGTTCGGTTGGCTGCTCGCTGCGGTCGTCGCCTGCGTCGTCGTCCTCTTTGCAGCAGGGATCCTCTTCGCGGCCGTAGCGCGAACCGCAGCGACGTTCAAGCAGGTCTTCACGCTCGTCGTCCACGTGCAGGTCATCGGCGCAGGTCTTTACGGCATCGTCAACGCGACGATTGCTGCGCTACGTCCGGTCGAGTCGTTCCGAACGACGAGCGATTACGCGACCGCGATCCCTTCGCTTGCGTGGCTCCTTCCGGCATCCTCGTCGGTCAAGCTCGTCGCCTTTCTCGCGGCGCTCCACCCCTTTGCGATCTGGGCGACGATTCTCTTGGCGCTCGGCCTGATCGCCGTCGCCGGCGCGCGCAGGTGGCTTGCGTGGACGCTCTCGATCGCGATCACGCTGTTCGGCGCGACGCTCGCGGCGGCGCTCGCGCGATGACTCCGGCGCTCGCAGCCGCGGTCCTCGCCGCGACCCTCGACTTGCCGCACGCGGTCGGCTACGCGCTCGCGCACGATCCAACGTTGCTCGCCCGGCGCGCACAGGTCGCCCAAGCCGAGTCGAACTGGGCGAGCTTGCACGCCGCGCAATTCCCCAGCATCAACGGCCTGCTCGAATCGCAGCTGGGGAAATCGGCGAATGCGACCGGTTCGCTTGCCCAATACGGTATCACGCAACTCTCGCAGTATTCGCTCAATACCGCGCAAGTGAGCTCGGTCTACAACCTCTGGAACGGCGGGCTCGCGCAACTGCAGGCCCAACAAGCGAAACGCCAGATGGAGTCTGCACGGGCCGATTTGCAGCATGCCGAAGATCAAAAGGCCGTCGACGTCGCGACGAGCTACTTTGCGCTGGCGAACAAACGCGTCGGCGTGCGGCTCTCGCAAAGCGACGTTCTGTATCAGCAAGAGCTGCTCGCGATCGCGCGAGCCAACGAAAGGGTCGGTCGCGGCGCCGCCGTCGACGTGTTGCGCGCAGAGTCCTCGGAAGCTCGGGGCGAGTCCGCGCTGGTCAGCGCACAAGCCGACGCGGCGAACGCAAGCGAATCGCTCGCGCAAACGATCGGCGCGCCGCTCGACACCGCTTTCGCAATCCCGGAACCGCTCCCCGAGCCGGCGCTTCCCGCAACGCCTCTGGAGCGGATGATCGCGGTCGCGGAGTCGCTTCGTCCCGACGTCGCATCGGCGAAAGCCCAACTGCTCGCCGCGATCCTCGCCGACCGCCAGATCGACACGAACCGGTTTCCGCAATTTCAGCTCACCGCCGCCTTCGGAAGTCAGTTCTCGCCGACGGCGTACGGCTCGAACCTCGCTTCGATCGAGCAGCAGAACGCGCTGAACGCGCAGCTCGGGCTTCCGCTCCTTCCCCTTCCGCCGCGCGGGAGTCCCGGGTTCTGGCAGATCGGCGCGACCTCGTCGCTCGGATTTCCGCTGATCGATTGGGGGACGCGCCACGCCGAGCACCGCGCGGCGCGCGCGCAGATCGACTCGGCGACCGCAAATCTCGACGGCTCGAAGCGGACGGTCGAGCTCGACGTCCGGCAGAGCTTGCGCAGCGCGCAGGGCGCCGCCGCGTCGCTGCAATACGCCAAAGTCGCGGCCTCGGCCGGCGCCGAGTCCGCCCGGATCGCGCAACTGCAGTACAAGAACGGGCTGATCTCGATCGCCGACGTCAATTCCGCGCAGCAGCAGTCGCTCTCTTCGGAGATCGACCTACAGAACTCTCGCGCGAACTATCTGACCGCGCTCGTGAAGCTGCGGGTCGCGCTCGGCACCTTCGATCCCGTCCGCGCGGTGACGTTCGAGAACGGCCGTTGAGCCGTCGCCGCAGACTGGCAATCGCCGCGGGGGCGGTCGCGCTCCTGATCGTCGTCGGCGTCGTTGCGGGCCGGATGCGAAGCCCCGCGCTATCGGTTCAAACGGTGAGGGTGTCCTACGGCCGCTTCGAGGCGCGTCTCCCCGAGACCGGGCAAATCCAGCGCCCGACGACCGAGACGCTTGCAGCGCTGGTCGGCGGAAACGTCGGCGCGATCTACGTTCGTCCGAGCCAGCACGTCGCGGCCGGCCAGTTGCTCGCGACGATCGTCAACCCGCAGCTGGAATCGAATGCGATGACGGCGCGCGCCGCCTACGAAGCGGCGGCGAGCCGCGCCCTCAAGACGGGGAAGACCCTTCCGCTCCAAAACAGCTCGGCGGTCGTCCAGGCCCGCGTCGCGCTGCAGCAAGCCGAGCAAGATCTCGCGCAGGGGACGCAGTCCGGCCTCGGTTACGGCGCCGTGACCGCGCAAGAGCAGCGGCTCGCTGCCGATGCCGACGTCTCGCGGACGCAGACCGATCTGCGTGAAGCTCGGCGGATCGCCGATGCGAATCGCGACCTTTACGCGAACAAGGCGATCTCGAAGGACGCGCTCGACCAGTCGGTAGCAAAGCTCGAAGAAGCGAAGGTCGCCGCCGATCAAGCGCTCGAACGGCGCAAGATCATCGCGGGACAGCTCGCGAGAAACGAAGAGTATCTCCGCAACCGCGTCCGCGCGCAGCGCGACGCATTGCGCCAAGCCGAAGCGAACCTCGCCGCGACGCAGCCGGGCGACGTGGCAGCTGCGGAGGCCGACGCAGCGCGCGCGGCCGCCGACTTGCAATTCGCGCAAGAGCAGATCGCGCGGATGCAGATTCACGCGCCGTTTGCGGGGATCGTGCAGAACGTCGCCTCGCAGGCAAACGACCCGCTCCGGCCGCTCCAGCCCGGCGATGCCGTCACGGTCGGACAAGCGTTGATCACGCTCGCGACCGACGAGCCGTTCGTCGTCCGCACGAAAGTCGACGAGCAGGACGTGGCGGCGATCGCGGTCGGGCAGCGCGCGATCGTCTCGGGCGAAGCGTTCGGTTCCCGCACGCTCCCCGGCCGCGTAACGGCGATCTCGGCCTACGCCCAAAAATCCGACGACCCCACGAACACGTCGAGGCAGATCCTCACGACCGTCCGCCTCCAGCGCTCGCTCCCGTTCTTGCGCGACGGAATGACGGTCGACGTCGACATCGTGACGGTCGACGAGCCTCACGTGCTGACAGTCCCCACCGACGCCGTCCGCCGCGACGCGAAGAGCAAGCCGTACGTGTTCGTCCTCCGCAACGGCCGCGCTCAGCGCGTCGAGGTTCGCCTTGGGGCTTCGAACGATTCGTCGACGATCGTCCGCCGCGGGCTGAACGCCGGCGACGTCGTCGTCGCCGATAAGAATCCAGCGATCGTCGCCGATGCGGCAGTCGTCGCCGCACCCAGCGCCAAACCGTCGCCGTCGCCGCGATGAACCGCCTCCTCGCGTACGCAGGCGAGGCGTTCGAGGCGATCTGGCGCAACCGCGTCCGCTCCCTGCTCACGATCCTCGGGATGATCATCGGAACGGCATCGATCATCGCGGTGCTCGGTACGAGCCGCGCCGCGCAGGGCGGGATCAAAGCGACGCTCGGACAGTTCGGCGACACGGGGATCTTCATCGCCGTCGACCCGCAGAGCGACGATCCGAACGCGGCGCAAATCCAATATCGCGACGTTCGGGAAGTGCAGGCGAGCAATCCGCAGACCGTGCTTCACGCCTTTCCCGTCTACCAGCGCAGCTACCATCTGCGCGCGAACGGCGTCGGCTACGACACCTTCGTCACGTCCGCGGTCGACTACATCGTCGACTCACTGCCGCTCTATGCCGGGCGGCGGATCGACGGCGGCGACGTCGCATCGGCGGCGCACGTCTGCCTGATCAAACAAGACCTTGCCGAGCGATTCTTCCATCGTTCGGACGTCCTGGGCGAAGAGCTTCGGATTCGCGGCACGCGGTTTCGAATCGTCGGCGTCTACGCGCGCGACTCGAGCAGCCTCTCGACGACGATCACCGGCTCGGAATACGCGGAGATCCCGTACACGACGTTCGCCGAGCTCGCGCCGGGGCCGATCGATTTCCTCGAGCTCTACGGCGCCGCCGGCGTCCCGTCCGAGCAAGTCTCTTCGGCCGCGATCCGGACGCTCCAGCGTTTGCACGGAACGCGCGCGCGCTACATCGTGCAGGACAGTCAAGCGTTCCTCGACGGCTTCAACCGCACGCTCGGGGTCGTCGCCAACGGGCTGGCCGCGATCGGCGGCGTCTCGCTGCTCGTCGCGGGGATCGGGATCATGAACATCATGCTCGTCTCGGTGACCGAACGGACGCACGAGATCGGCTTGCGCAAGGCGATCGGCGCCTCGCGGCGCGACGTCAGCCTCCAATTCTTGATCGAAGCGATCTTACTTTCGCTAATCGGCGGCGGGATCGGGATGCTCCTCGGCCTCGCCTTGACGCTCGTCGGATACAGCGCGCTCGAGCGTTACGTCGGGCCGGCGCCGATCCCGTACCTGCTGATCGTCTCGATCGCCGTCGGCTTCTCGACGCTGGTCGGGACCGTCTTCGGCACGTACCCGGCGCTGCGCGCGGGCAGGATGGATCCGGTCGAGGCGCTCCGTTCGTGATCGGCGCCTTCGTAGGAGAAGCGCTCGGCGTCCTCCTCGGAAACCGCTTGCGCTCGGCGCTCACGATCGTCGGTCTGGTGATCGGCGTCGCCGCCGTGATCGCGATTCAAACGCTCGGCAAAGGCACGTCGGGCGCGGTCGCGGGGATCTTGGGTGGGCTCTCGGACGCAGCGTTCACGGTCTTTCCGAACAACTTTCAAGCGGCGGCTTCGCGGGCGGCGCTGCGGCCGCAAGACATCGAGCGCGTCAAGCGCCTCGTCCCGAACATCGCCGAAGCGGTTCCGACCGGCGGAATCGCGCGGCAAGTCCGCGTCGGGCACGAGAGCGCCAGGATGCTGATCTACGGCGAGACCTCGATCCGCTTTTCGAACACGCCGCTGCGGTACGGCCGCGCGATCGGCGAGGATGAGATCGCGGCGCTCGCGCACGTTGCGGTGATCGCCGACCGCGCCTACGCGCGACTCTTCCCCGACGGCCGCAATCCGGTCGGCGAGAGCATCCGAGTAGGCGAGCGGCGCTACGTGATCGTCGGCGTCTTGGACAAGCCGCGCACCGGCGTGATCCCGCTGCCGCTCAATCTCGACATCGGGATCCCGTACACGACCTACGTCAAGGAATATATCCGCGGAAAGACCGTCTTCGGCGCGCGCTTCATCGTGAGCGATACCTCGAAGATGCAGGAGACCGAGGCGGCGACGGTCCGCGCGCTGGTCGCGCTCAAACGCGGGAAGGTCGCATACCAAACCTTCGACCGCCGCACGTTCTCGAGCGCAATCGACGGTATCTTCAACGGGCTCACCTTCGTCGTCGCAATGATCGGAGCGGTCGCGCTCGTCGTCGCCGGAATCGGGATCTTGAACATCATGCTCGTCTCGGTCGCGGAACGAACGCGCGAGATCGGCGTCCGCAAGGCGATCGGCGCGACGCGCGGGCAGATCTTGCTCCAGTTCTTCATCGAAGCGCTCGTGCTCTCGGCGATCGGCTGCGGACTCGGTCTAGCGATCGGGATTGCGGTCGGCTGGACGATCAACGACCTCGTCTTGGTCCGGCTCTCCGGGTTCGTCGCGCCGATCCCGTGGCTCCAGTCGGTTGCGATTGCCGTCGGGTTTGCGACGCTGGTGACGCTGCTGTTCGGAACCTACCCGGCGTATCGGGCGGCGAGGCTCGACCCGATCGAGGCGCTGCGCTATGAGTGAAGCGGCGATCGAGCTCGAAGGGATTACGAAAATCTACACGATGGGCCAAGTCGAGGTCCCCGCCTTGCGCGGCGTCGACTTTCGCATCGAGCGGGGCGAGTACGTCGCCGTCATGGGCCCCTCGGGTTCGGGAAAGTCGACGCTGATGAATCTCATCGGCTGCCTCGACCGTCCCACCGCCGGCCGTTATCGCCTCGACGGCGAGGACGTCTCGTCGCTCGACGACGATGCGCTCGCCGCGATCAGGCTCAAGAAGCTCGGCTTCGTCTTTCAGGGATTCAACCTGCTGGCGCGGACCACGGCGCTCCGCAACGTCGCGCTCCCGCTCTTCTACGCGGGCGTCCCGCAGCGCGCGCGCGACGCCGCCGCCCGCAAACAGCTCGCCGAGGTCGGGCTCGCCGACCGCGTCGAGCATCGCCCGGCCGAGCTCTCCGGCGGCCAGCAGCAGCGCGTCGCGATCGCGCGCGCCCTCGTGAACGATCCGGCCGTGCTTTTGGCCGACGAGCCGACGGGGAATCTCGACTCACAGACGAGCGAAGAGATCATGGCGGTTTTCGAGCACCTCAATCGCGGCGGCCGGACGATCATCATGGTCACGCACGACGAGACTCTGGCGCGGCACGCTCGGCGCCGGATACGGCTGCGCGACGGGCTGGTGACGAGCGACGAGCCTAACCCCGACCGGCTGGTTGCGGAGGGGGAGGCGAGCGGCGGAACCACGCAACTTCACGGCACGTTCTAGGTAGTGCATTTCAAGGGATGGCGTTACGAGACGAGGTTGGGATTAAGAATTGATGATACGGTCACGGATCATGCAGATGGCGATCGTCGGTTTGATCGGTGCGATCGTCGGAAGCTTTTCGATGATGCTCTTTGCGAGCACGCACTTCGCAAACGTCGCCGGACCTGGTGGGACACCGCCGCAGGTCAACGCGGCTCCGCTCGTTTCGGGCGCGAGCGACCAAGACCGGATCGTCAGCGCCGTCAAGCGCGTCGAGCCTTCGGTCGTTGCACTGAACGTCGTCGTGAACGGCCAGCAGTACGTGCCGGTCGATCCGTTCTCGCAGCTCTTCGGCGGCCCGAATATCACGAGGCCCCAGCGCTTCCGTAGCCGCGTCTCGGGCTCCGGCTTCGTCTACTCTCGTGACGGCGGGATCCTGACCAACGCGCACGTCGTCACCGGCGGTTTTGCCGGACAGCCGACGAAAATCGACGTCCTCTTCGCGAACGGCGACCACGTCTCGGCGCATCTCGTCTCCGCGAACGTCGGCGTCGATCTGGCGCTCGTGAAAGTCGACAACTATGCGAAGCTCCCGCCACCGCTCGCGCTCGCAGATTCGGATAAGCTGCAGGCGGGACAGTGGGCGATCGCGATCGGTGAACCGCTCGAGCTCAAGCAGACCGTCACGGTCGGCGTCGTCTCGGGTTTCCACCGCGACGAAGTCGCCGGCGGCGACAACGGCGCTCCGCAACAATTCAAAGGACTCTTGCAAACCTCGGCGCCGATCAATCCGGGGAACTCCGGCGGACCGCTCGTCGACATCAACGGCGAAGTCATCGGAATCAACCAGCTCACCGCCAACCCATCGGCGGCACAGGGCATCGGTTTCGCGATCCCGTCGAACTCCGTGCGCGCCGTCGCGCAGCAACTAGCGCAAAGCCGCGGCATCTCGCAGGGGACGCATCAGGGCTACATCGGGGTCGGGCTGCAGGCGCTCACCGACGGTGCGCGCGCGCAGCTCGGCTACAAGTCGGGTGGCGGCGTCGTCGTCGCGCAGGTCGTCACGGGAAGTCCGGCGGACCAAGCCGGGCTCGAGCCGGGCGACGTGATCACCGGAGTGAACGGCAAGCCCGTGAACTCACCGGAGGAGCTGACCGCGGCGATCAAGGCCGTCCCGATCGGCGGAACCGCAAACCTTCAGGTTTGGAGCGCCGGAACGAAGAAACTCGTCGCGGTGAAGACGGCGGAACGTCCCGCGAACGCCGACGTCCCCGTCCAGCCGCAACAACCGTAAGCGCTAGCGCCGCGTTACCGTGATCTCCAGGCCGAGCACGTCGAGATATTGCTTGACGTGCTCGAGCCTTCGCTTTTTCATCTCGTCGGCGAGGGCGTCGAGACCGTAGAGGCGCAGGGTTCCCTCGACCGTCGAGTCTTCTTCCATTTGCAGCACGGCGAGCGCCGCGATTTCGGTTTGGCGGACCTCGCTCGCAATACGATCCTGCTTCTCCATAAGCGAGCGCTCGACGTCGATGCGGCGCGCGTCGTCAAAGCGATTGCGGCTGTCCTCGAACGAAAAGAAATCCTGAAACTGCTTCGGCAGCACGTGCGGCATCGAGGCCGCCGCGCGGCGGAGATCGCGCAAGAAGCGCAGATACTCCCGACCGGAAGCAGCCAGCTCCTCAAGCCGCTCGTCCCCGATCATCTCCAGGGCCTCGAAGCCGAGATCGTGCTGGCCGAAGAGATGCGCCAGGAACGCCAAGATCGGAACCTGAGCGGCATCGGTGACGTGGCTGAGCTTGCGCAAGAAGAGCGCCTCGCCGAAGGTCGTGATCCCGCGGCCGCGCAGCCCGAGCGGTTGCCGGTACGGGTGCGAGGCTCCATCGAAGAGGATCTGCATGAACGCGAACCCGCGCTCGTCGAGGTACTTGCAGATGTCGCCGAAGAGCGGCTGACCTTCGTAGAGCGCGACGAACTCGACTTCACTGACGATCGCGACGGTGTGCCGCTCGATCGTTTGCTCGCCGCCGCGCAGGATGTCGAGCTCCGATCCCTGCGTGTCCATGGAGAGCACGTCGGGCGGCGGAATCTCGCCGGTCCGGATCTCGGGAAGGTCGTCCAGGCGCCGCAGCTTCACCGGCCGGCGCTCGACGGTCCGGTTGGTGACCGAGAGCCGGTAATCGAGCCCGCGCACGTTCATCGTCAGAGCCGCCGCCTGGGGGTCGAGCGGATAGAGCGACGACCCGTAGAGGCAATAGGTGAGGTTGAGGAAGCCCTCACCGTTCCGGTCGGCTAAGCAGTAGGGTAACGCAGTCACGCCCTGCGCCTTCATCTGAGCGACCGCGTCCTCATCGGCTTCGTACATGACGGTCGCGACGTCACCGGCAAAGCGGGGGGTCACCCACGGGGTGTCCGAGCCGCCGCTCCGGCCGCCGACGTGGTGAAACCCGATCGGGCGCAAATCGGACACGGGCTTGCGGCCTTCCGGGCCCCCGGGGGGCGGAACCTTTGTGCCAACAAAGCTGTCATACCGGGTGACGGAACAATCGGCCGCGGATTGCGGTAAGATTGCCGTACGAAGCTGACGCCCCGCGGGGTAAGCGGCAAGGCCAAAGGCGCCGAGTGTGGGTGCCGCGGCTGGTCCACTCGCCGGGAGCACATCTTTTCAAGAAAGCACACAAACGATATGGCTAAAGTGGTCGGGATCGACCTCGGCACGACCAATTCCGTCGTCGCCGTAATGGAAGGCACGCAGCCGGTTGTCATTCCGAATGCCGAAGGGAGTCGAACGACTCCGTCGGTCGTGGCGTTCACGAAGACCGGCGAACGACTCGTCGGGCAACTCGCGAAGCGCCAAGCCGTCACCAATCCGGATCGCACGATCGCGTCGATCAAGCGCACGATGGGGACGGATCACAAAGTAAAAATCGACGGCAAGGATTATTCGCCGCAAGAAATCTCGGCGATGATTCTGCAAAAGCTCGTAAACGACGCCTCGACATATTTGGGCGAGCGGGTGACGAAAGCCGTCATCACGGTACCCGCCTACTTCAACGACGCGCAGAGTCAGGCGACGAAGGACGCGGGGCGGATCGCGGGACTGGACGTCCTGCGCATCATCAACGAGCCTACGGCGGCCGCACTCGCCTACGGCCTGGACAAGAAAGGCAACGAGACGATCCTCGTATGGGATCTCGGCGGCGGAACGTTCGATGTTTCGATCCTCGAGGTCGGCGACGGCGTTTTTGAAGTGAAGGCGACGAACGGCGATACGCGTCTGGGCGGCGACGATTACGACAAGCGCATCGTCGACTGGCTCGTAGGAGAGTTTCGCAAGGATCAAGGGATCGATCTCTCGGGCGACCGTCAGGCACTGCAACGTCTCACGGAAGCGGCCGAAAAGGCGAAGATCGAGCTCAGCTCGATGGTGCAGACTTCGATCAACCTGCCGTTCATCACGGCCGATCAGAACGGTCCGAAGCATCTCGACTACACGCTGACGCGCGCGGATTTCGAGAAGATGACGAGCGATCTGACCGATCGCACCGTTCAACCCTTCAAGAACGCGCTCGCGGACGCGGGGCTCGACATCTCCAAGATCAACGAAGTCGTCCTCGTCGGCGGCGCCACGCGCATGCCGGTGATTCAGGAACTCGTCCGCAAGCTGACCGGAAAAGAACCGAATCAAAGCGTCAATCCCGACGAAGTCGTCGCGGTCGGCGCGGCGATCCAGGCCGGAGTCCTCTCGGGCGAAGTGCGCGACGTCGTCTTGCTCGACGTCACGCCCCTCTCGCTCGGCCTCGAGACGCTCGGCGGCGTCAACACCAAGCTCATCGAGCGCAACACCACGATCCCGACGCGCAAGACCCAGGTCTTCACGACGGCGGAGGACGGACAGACCTCGGTCGACATTCACGTCCTTCAGGGCGAGCGCGACATGGCGCAGGACAACAAGACGCTCGGGCGCTTCCGGCTCGAAGGGATTCCGCCGGCGCCGCGCGGCGTGCCGCAGATCGAAGTCACCTTCGACATCGACGCCAACGGCATCGTGAGCGTCTCGGCAAAAGATCTCGGTACCGGCAAGGAACAGAAGATCACGATCACCGCGTCGACGAATCTCAACAAAGACGAAGTCGACCGGATGGTCAAAGACGCCGAAGCGTTCGCGGCCGAAGACCGCCGCAAGCGCGAGGAAGCCGAGATTCGCAACGCTGCGAGCTCGCTGATCTACTCGACCGAGAAATCGCTCAAGGAAGTCGGCGACAAGCTCGAAGGCGCGGCTCGCGGCGACGTCGAGTCGGCGCTCGCCGAACTCAAGCGCGTCTCCGAAAACGGCACGCCCGATGAGGTGAAGGCCGCGACGGAACGGCTGCAGCAGGCCAGCTACAAGATGGCCGAGGCTCTCTACCAGAAGACCGGCGGGAGCGCCGGTGGGCAGGGGAACGGTGCGGCGTCGCACGACGGCGCGACCGGAGAGCACGAGCAAAGCGCCGGCACGGGCTCCGACGACGTCATCGACGCCGAGTTCAAAGAGGCGAAGTAATCGTGGAGCGGTCACAGGCGACTCCGGCGCAGGACGGTCCTCCGCCGGAGGTCGACCTCGCGTCGGAATTGGCGAGCGCGAAAGCCAAAGCCGAAGAGAATCACAACAAGTTTCTCTATGCGATGGCCGACTTCGAGAACTACAAGAAGCGAATGGAGCGCGACATCGAGCGGGTCGCAGGCCACGGCAAGCGCCGGCTCATCGAAAAGCTCCTTCCCGTCGTCGATAACCTGGAGCGAGCGCTCGAACACGACATCGAGTCCGAAGGGATGCTCGCAGGGCTCAAGAGCACGCTGAAAGGGTTCGAGCAGGTGCTCGCGTCCGAGGGCGTCCGTTCGTATTCGGTCAAAGGCCAGCCGTTCGATCCGAACCTCGCGGAGGCGATCGGAACGAAAAAGGCGCCCGAGGTCGACGACGAGACGGTCGTCGAGGAAGCCGAGCGCGGCTATAAGATTGGGGACGAGGTCCTACGTCCGGCAAAGGTGATCGTCGCCAAATCGGGCGGGTAGCGCGCCGTGCCGATCAACTACAAAGACTACTATAAAGTCCTCGGCGTCCCAAAGAACGCGGCGGAGAAAGACATCAAGTCGGCATACCGCAAGCTCGCGCGCAAGTGGCATCCCGACGCGAACCCGAAGAGTCCTAAAGAAGCCGAAGAGAAGTTCAAAGAGATCCAAGAAGCGTACGAAGTTCTCGGCGATGCCGAGAAGCGGCGGAAGTACGACGTTCTCGGATCGGACTGGCAACGTGCGGCACAACAAGCCGAACATCAGCGCCGGTATCGCAACCAGCAACAAGACTTCGACTTCAACTTCGGCGGCGCCGGCAACGGCCCGGGCACCGGCGGCGCGAGCGGGTTCTCCGACTTCTTCGATGCGTTCTTCTCCGGGGTGGGCGGTGGTGGCGCCGGAGGCCGCCGCACGCGCGGCGCAACCTTCCAACGCCGCGGCCAAGACCTGGAAACGACGCTCGATCTCACCCTCCGCGAAGCCTTCGCAGGCGGCAAGAAGCCGGTAACGCTGCAGCTCGAGGACGTTTGCCCGCAATGTCACGGAACCGGGACCGTCGGGAACGGAATCTGTTCGCGCTGCCACGGAACGGGCCGCGTCCTCGAGACGAAAAAGTTCGACGTCACGATCCCCAAGGGCGTCCGCGAGGCACAACGGATCCGGCTCTCCGGCCAAGGCGGAACCGGCGTCGGCGGCGGTTCCAAAGGCGACCTGTACTTGGTCGTGCACTTCCCGGAGGACGATTCGTCGCCGCATTTCACGCGCAAAGAGGACGACTTGTACGTCGATCTTCCGGCTTCGATCTATACGCTCGTCCTGGGCGGTGAGGTTCGGGTGCCGACGATGAGCGGCGACGTTACGATGACGGTGCCCGCGGGTACGCAAAGCAACAAGCTCATGCGACTCGGCGGGAGAGGAATGCCACACCAAAAGGGCGGCGGAAGCGGCGATCAATACGTCCGTCTGATCGGGACGGTCCCACAAAACCTCAGCGATAAGGAGCTCAAGCTCTACCGCGAATTGGCCACGCTGCGCGACGGGAAAGCATAACGCACTTCGATCTGACCGTCGCGCACCCGCGTTTCAAAGACGGGTTGTGCAACCGATGCCGGGCCTTCGAGCACGCTTCCATCCGCTAAGGAAAATAACGAGCCGTGCCAAGGGCATCGGATGGCGTCACCCTCAAGCGTTCCGTCCGCCAAAGGGCCGCCGAGATGCGAGCACGACGCGCGCATCGCCGAGATCCGTCCGCCGCGCTTCACGAGCAGGATGTCTCGTCCTGCGAATTGCGCCAACCGTGGTTGTTCGTCGACGAGCTCGCGCTCGCTCAGAACCGGCGAAAATTCGGTGGGCAGGTCT
>JAFAMS010000484.1 GCA_019233165.1 Vulcanimicrobiota bacterium
ATCCGCGCGTAGTCGACGTCGGCGAGGCCGTCGGCACGGTCTTCGGCGGCGGGACGATCCGTCAGCTCACGAACCGTGGGATGCTCTCCGTGACGTTGAAGGAAGGGACGACCTCGGAGCAAGCGGGGACGTTCGTCAACACGTGGCAGCGTCGTTTTGGCGGTACGCCGGCATCGCGTCGCGGCGCGGCTGCGTCGCAGCAAAATCCCTGCTCGCCCGAAGCGTTCAAAGCTGCGGCGGCGACTCCGCCGAAACCCGGCGAGCGTCGCATTACCGCCGCGGACTGCGCGCGTTTTGCGCAGTTGCGCCACGCACTCATCGGCGTTACGGTGCGCGGTCGCACCATCGACATTCTGCAGCAGCAGATCGCGCAGGGCCAGGACGCGCTCCAAGTCCAGATCCTCGGCCCCGATTACCGTCAACTCACCGCGCTCGCGAATCGCGTAATGCCGCTGCTCGCGCAAATCCCCGGCGTGGTCAAGCCCGACACCAACACCACCGACAATCAGCCCGAGATCGACGTCAAGCTGAACCGCCGCGTCGCGGCGCAGCTAGGGATCACGACGCAGCAGATCGCGCAAGCGATCGACACGTCGACGAACGGGACCATCGCATCCTACTGGCAGCTCAACGGACAGGAGTACCCGATCTACGTGCAGCTGCCGCCGGCCGAGCGCCGGTCGTTCGCGAATCTTTCGTCGCTCCCGATTTGGGCGCCGCTGATGAACGGGACGACCAGCGCGAACCCGCCGGTGAACGCACTTCCCAGCACGGCGACGCCGACCGCGAATACGATCTCGAGCGTCCCGCTCGGGAGCGTCGCGCAGCTCGTCTTCGGCGTCGGGCCGTCGCAGATCAGCCGCCAGAACAAGGTGCGCCGGATCGACATCAACTCGACCGTGATCGGACGGCCGCTCGGAGCGGTCGTCGACGACGCGCAAGAGATCATGAACGCCTTCCCGTTGCCGAGCGGCTATCGCTGGCAGTTCGGGCCGGCGATCACGCAAACCAACGACACCTTCTCGAGCCTGACGCTCGTCGTGATCCTCGCGATCGCGTTGATCTACATGCTCCTCGCCTCCCAGTTCGAGTCGTACCTGCATCCGCTCGTGATCATGATGTCCGTCCCGCTCTCGGTCGTCGGCGTCGTGCTCTCGCTGTGGATCACGCACCGGAGCTTCGGGCTGACGGCGTTCGTCGGAACGCTGATGCTCGTCGGAATCGTCGTCAAGAACGCGATCCTGGTCGTACAATTCACCAACGAGCTCAGGCACGACGGAATGGAGGCGCGCGACGCGGTGATGCGCGCGGCGCCGATGCGTTTGCGCCCGATCCTGATGACGACGATCGCGACGATCGGCGGGATGATGCCGCTCGCGCTGGGCCTCGAAGCCGGAAGCGAGACGCAGGCGCCGCTCGGCACCGTCGTGATCGGCGGTCTGCTGACCTCGACGATGCTCTCGCTGATCGTCGTCCCGACGCTCTATCTGTGGGTCGCAAGGCACATCGAGCCGCGGTTCGAGTCGAAGCCGCCGTCGCTGCCGATCCGTCGCCGCGGGCCGGAACCGCAACCTGAACCCGAACCCGTCGGAGTCTAAGGCCGAGCTTCGCACGCTCGCACCAGGCGAGCTGAGCTTTTGCCTTGACCTCGCCGCGGCCGAAGGTTTGAATCCCGGCTTGTACGATGCCGGTCCGTTCGCGACGGTCGGCCGCGACGGGTTTCACGTTCTCGAGATCGACGATGAGAAAGCCGGATGCATCTCCGCGGTGCGCTACCCCGGCGGGCTCGGATTCATCGGATCTTTCATCGTCCGGCGGGACTTGCGCGGCCGCGGTTTCGGCCGGCTTCTCCTCCAGCGCGCGTTAGAAGGGCTCGCGGACACAGTGGGTCTGGACGCGCCGCCGCAACTGCAACCGCTCTTCGAGCGCGCCGGCTTTTCGGCCGCTTATCGGAGCGTTCGGTTTCAGCTCGATGCGCGCGAGCCCCGCGACCGGTTCCCCAGCGCCGTCGCGCTTTCGCCGCTGCGCGTCGTCGACGATGACCTCGTCGCCTTCGACGCCGCGTGCTTCGGCACGAGGCGCGAGTCGTTCTTGCAGTCTTGGATCGTGCAACCCGACGCGGTCGCGCTCGTCGCGCGGTCGATCGCCGGCGGAGAAGTGCTGGGCTTCGGGGTCGGGCGCGACTGTCGCGAAGGGACGAAGATCGCTCCCTTGTTCGCGTCGCGTCTCGACATCGCGGCGATCCTTTACGACACGATCGCGCAGCGAACGCGCTCTCCTTGGTTCATCGACGTCCCGACGCCGAACCTCGCCGCGGTGGGATTTGCGAACGAACGGGGGATGGAACCGGTTCTCGAGCGCATCCGGATGTGGCGCGGAACGCCGCCGCCGATCGAGATCGCGAAGGTTTACGGCGTCACGTCGTTCGAGGTGGGATGATCGCGGCGGCGCTCTTCGCGCTTACGCTGGCGGTCGCCGATGAGATGGCCGCGCTGGCTGCGCGGTTGGACGCCGCGCGCAGCACGTACCAGCGCATCTTCGAGGCACATCCGCGCGAGCACACGATCCTCGACGGGCTTGCGATCCCGCAGCGGATCGCGGACGACCGCGAGCTTCTCGATGAAACGGTCCCCGACGGATACGATCGCGCAGACTGGAGCGAGACAGTGCGACTGCTCGTCGACCTCGACGCGGACCTCGTCGAGCAGCTCGCGAACCGGCCCGCTCCGTTCGATTTGGAGCCGGGTTTGCGCGAACACATCTTGCGCTCGGGACGCGACGGCGTCTTCGATGCGGTCGCAACCTATGTTCCCTCCGGTCCGCCGCGTGCCGTCGCCATCGTCTTGCACGGCAACCCGCAAACCGAAAGCGGCTTGCTCGCGCAACCGTATCTACGCCGACTCGCCGATCTCACGGCGACGATCTTGATCGCACCCTACGGGCGCGGCTCGTACGACTTTCGCGGCCCTCCGACGGCCGATCTCTATGGGCTAGTCGACCTCCTGAAAGCTTCGCCCAAGGTGAGCTCCCTGCGGTTCTTCTTGGCCGGATATTCGATGGGCGGATTCACGGCGTACATGCTCGGTCCAGGCGCGCCGATCCGTTGGGACGGCGTTCTCGACGTCTCGGGCGCGCTCGTTGGAAGTGCCGCCGGCGCGGTCGTCAAGCGCTGGTCGAACACGCGCATCTACGTCGTCCACGGCGAACGCGATACCAGCATCCCGACGCAGTTCTCACACGATACCGCGATCTTTCTCTTCGAAGCGGGGATTCCGGTCAGCTACTACGAGCAGCCTTCGGGCGGTCACGCGCTGCGCACGTTGTTTCCGCAGTTGCGCCAAGCTTGGCTCGACATGCACGCGGGGACGGTCCGCAGCGCCGAGGCCGGCCGGCTCGCCCGCGAAGGGATGCGTGCGCTCCCGAGCGGCGCCGGCCCGGCGGCGGGGCACGTCGATCACCCGTGATCTAGCCGCGAATCAGCTCGCGCAGTCGAGGCTTTTCGATCTTCCCCATCGCGTTGCGCGGCAGCACGTCGATGACGTGAATCTCCTTTGGGATCTTGAAGCTGGCCAGACGTTCGCGCAACGTCGCTTGGCAGGCCTCGGTGTCGAATCCGGCGTCGACCTCGACGAAGGCGACGGGGAGCTCGCCGCGCGCCGGATCCGGCGCTCCGACGACCGCAGCGGCGCGAACCCCGGGATAGCGTTCGAGCTCGTCCTCGACCTCGCGCGGATAGACGTTGAAGCCGCCGGTGATGATGAGCTCTTTGATCCGACCGACGATCCGGTAGACGTCGTTCTCGGCGTCGTACTGCGCGAGGTCTCCGCTTCGATACCACTGCAAGCCCGCGTCGTCGACGAAGAACGCCGCTGCGGTTGCCTCGGGGTTTCCCCAATAGCCTTTGAAGACGTTCGGTCCGCGCACGAGCAGTTCGCCGATCTCGCCGTCCGCCAACGTAGCAGAGCTCGCGGGGTCGACGATGCGAACCGCAGCGCCGGGAACCGGAACACCGACCGCGCCGGGAACGCGCGGTCCGCCGTAGCGATTCGAGAGCGGGAAGCCGAACTCGGTCGCACCGTAGCGTTCCAAGATTTGCGCGCCGAAACGCTGTTCGAACGCTACGTGCGTCTCCGCGGAAAGCGCAGCCGAGCCCGAAACGTACAGGCGCAGTTGCGGGATCGCGGCGGCATCGGCCTGTTCGAGCAAGCGAACGTACATGGTTGGGACGCCGAAGAACATCGTGATCTCGCCGCCGCGTAATGCGGCCAAAATCAACTTCGCGTCGAACCGCTCGTGCACGACGATCCGCCCACCGACGGCGAGCGTCGTGTTGAGCGCGGCCGCGAGCCCGTGAAGGTGGAAGAGGGGAAGCGCGATCAAGAGCACGTCGTGGCTGCGCCAACGCCAGCTCGCGATCAGTTGGCTGCAGATCGTCGCAAGGTTGTCGTGCGTCAGCATCGCGCCCTTGGGCCGCCCGGTCGTCCCGCTCGTGTAGATGATGACCGCAGTGTCTCCCGGAGAGCGGCGCGGAAACTCGGCGAGCGGCTCGATCGAAGCGTCGATTGCCCACCGCTCGACGTCCCCGGCATCGATGAGTTTCGGCGGTTCCCGCAGACCTGCTACGTTCGGCTTCGTCTGCTCCGAAACGAGCGCGAAGCGCGCCTGCGCGTTCCCCAGGATGAACTCGAGCTCGCCGGCGCGGTAGAGCACGTTCGTCGGGATGACGATCGCGCCGAGCCGCAGTGCGGCCAGGTACGCGTACACGAACCCGATCCGGTTCTCCGTGTACAACGAGATTCGCTCGCCCTCATCGAGACCGGCTTCGCGCAGTTTGCGCGCGACGCGAGCCGCGCCCGCATGGAGTTCGCGATAACTGATATCGCCATACGCGACTGCGGCCGCACGATCGGCGAGCGCTGCATCGAACAAATCAAGAAGCGTCACAGCGCCTTGAGCGCCTCGGCAACGATCCGCGCGCTGTCGACGCCGAAGAACGCGCGGAGCGCGGCGCGCGTGTCGCTTCGGCCGAAGTCGTCGGTCCCGAGCGCGACGTAGCGGCGGCCGAGCGGGACGAAGGGCCGAATGAGGTCGGGAACCGCCGAGACGTAGTCGCTTGCAGCGACGAGCGGTCCTTCGGTCGCGGCGAGCGTGCGCGCGGCGAAGTCTCCGCCGCGGATCCCGTCCCAACGCAGCTCGCTCCAGCTCGTCACGCTCCAGACGTTTGCGGCCACGCCGTGCTCGCGCTCGAGAATCTCGGCCGCGCGCAACACCTCGCGCAAGATCGTCCCGCTTCCAAGCAACTGCACGCGCGCGTTCGGTGAGCCGTGCAGCCGGTACATTCCACGGAGAATCCCTTCCTCAACGCCGGCCGGCATCGCGGGATGCGCGTAATTCTCGTTCGCTAGGGTCAGGTAGTAGAACGCGTCTTCCCGTGCGTCGAGAATCCGCCGGATTCCGTCTTGGAGAATCACCGCCAGCTCGTACGCAAAACAGGGGTCGTACGACCGGCACGTCGGGATCGTCGAAGCGACGAGCGGACTCGAGCCGTCCTGATGTTGTAAGCCTTCGCCGGAAAGCGTCGTGCGGCCGGCGGTCGCACCGAGCAAGAAGCCGCGCGCGCGAGCGTCGGCCGCCGCCCAGATCAAATCGCCGATTCGCTGGAAGCCGAACATCGAATAGAAGATGTAGAACGGGAGCATCGGCAGCCCGTTCGTGCTGTAGCTCGTCGCCGCGGCCGTCCAGGACGAGATCGCGCCGGCTTC
>JAFAMS010000011.1 GCA_019233165.1 Vulcanimicrobiota bacterium
GTCGGGTCGTCGGCGACCGCGCGCATCGCTTTTCCGATTCGCGTGAAGCGCAGGAGCGCGAAAACCGCGACCATTACGACGCCGGCGACGAGCGCGTTTTCGAGCGCTTGCGGCCCCACGTGGACGGGTCCGAGCGAGAGATCGCGCAAAACCGGGACGTCGTAGCTGCGCAGCCCGTTCCCGAAGAAGAAGCGCAGGACGTTCTCGATGCAGATCGCCAGCGCGATCGTTCCGATTGCTGCGGTGAGCGCGCCGGTCTGTCGCAGCGGCGCGATGATTGCCCGATCTCCGCCGGCGCCGAGAATCCCCGCTACCGCGAACGCCGCGACGAACGCGAGCGGGAGCGGCCAGTGAAAGCCGACGTTCGCGACGTAGCCCGCGTACGCGCCGAGCGCGGCGTGCGCGCCGATCGCGAAGTTCGGGAAGCGCAAGACCGCGTAGATCGTGTTGAAACCGATCGCCGGGACGGCGATCAAGACGCCGTCGACGAAACCGTCGACGACGAGTTGCGCGACCCGCTCCACCTAGGCGACGCGGATCAACTCGGACTTCCCGTTCTTGACGACCTCGTAGCGAAACCGGCTGGCGGTGATATCGCCGCTCGGCGTAAACGTGCAGTCGCCGCTCGCGCCGTTGTAGTCGACTTGCTTTCCGCTCTTCACGTACTTGAGCCCCTGCAGGACGTCGTAGACGACCGGGCCCTTCCCTTGCGAGACGTTGCGCACGTTGTCCTTGATCGCTTCACCGCTCGCTTCTTTGGCGTACTGCATCGCAAGGATCACGAGCGACGCTTGGTCGTTGCACTGCGCCGTGTACGGGTCCACGTCTCGTCCCAGCCGGTGCGCGAGCGCGATGTACGCGGGCGACGCGACCGCCGGCGACGGAGCGATCGTGTAGAAGTTCTCGCAGACGTCCGCGCCGACGGTGTCGACGAACTTCTGATTGACCGCGTACGCGTATGCGACTTTAGGCCCCTTGAATCCGGCGCGATACAGTTCTTTCGCGAGGACGGTTACGTCGGGTGTGTAGCCGCCGACGTAGAGCGCGTCCGGCTTCATCCGCAACGCTTCGTCGACTTCCGAGCGCAGGCTCGTCTTCGTTGCGTCGTACTGCATTGCGTGAAAGGCGTAGCCGCCGGCCTTCGAGAGCTGCGTCATCTCGTCGGTGACTGTTTGATAGAACGGCGTCTGCGGCATCATCATTACGACGTTTTTCGAGCGGAGCGCTTTAAATTGCGTGTTGAACGCGGCGCACTGCAAGCTCGAGTTCGGTTGGGTGCGGATGAGGTAACCCCGGTGCGGGAGCTTCGTGATCGAGTCCGCGCCCGAGACCGTCGTCAGGAACGTCTTGCTCTCCCAACACAGCGGCGCGACCGCGGTCGTGACCGCCGAAGCCCACGTGCCCATGATCGCGACGACTTTGTCGACGTCGATCAACTTGCGCGCGGCGCGGACGCCGGCGTCGGCGTTGGTTTGGTCGTCCTCGCTGATCAACACCAGCTGCCGCCCCAAGATCCCGCCGGCACGATTCGTTTGATCGACGACGTACGCGATTGCGTCGCGCATCGACGGCCCGTAGAGCCCGCCGCCGCCGGTAAGCGGCGTCAAGGACCCGAGCTTGATCGGCCCTTCGGCGGCGAGAGCACGCGCGGGGTTGCGCACGATGAGCGCGCCGGCGGTCGCGGCGAGAAACGTCCGTCTCGAGGTCGTCATAGAACCGAACCTCCTCCAGTTACGCGCCGAGGAACGCTCGCCGCACGTCGGGATCGGCCGCAAGCTCCCGAGCGTCGCCCGTTCGTGCCGTTCGTCCGTCGACGAGGAGATAGGCGCGGCGGGCGATCGCCATGGCGTCGAGCGCGTTTTGTTCGACCAGCACAATCGCGACGCCCTCCGCATTGATTTGGACGATCGTCGAAAACAACGTCTCTGCGGCGAGCGGCGCAAGACCGGCCGAAGGCTCGTCGAGCAGAAGGACGCGCGGCTCGACCATCAGCGCCATTGCCATCGCGAGGATCTGCCGCTGACCGCCGGAGAGGGTCCGCGCGGCGTGGCGGCGGCGCTCAGCGAGGACCGGGAAGCGCTCGAATACGCCGGCGGCGCGCGCACGCCGCTCGCCCGGCGCGAGGTAGCCTCCCATCTCCAGATTTTCGTCGACCGTCATCGTCGGAAAGACATTGCGCTCCTGCGGCACGTACGCAACGCCGAGCGCCGCGAGCTCGCGGGGTGCGAGCCCGCTTACGTCGCGCTCGTCGTACCGCAGATCTCCCGAACGCGCGCGGACGATCCCGGCGAAAGCTTTGAGCAGCGTCGATTTTCCGGCGCCGTTCGGCCCGACGACGGCGACGATCTCGCCTGGTTCGAGATCGAAGTCGATCCCGCGCAGGATCTCGTCGTGAGCGCCGTAACCGGCGATGACCGACTTCGCTCTCAGGATGCCCATCGTCGCGTGCCCATGTAGGCTTCCTGCACGCGCGGGTCGTTCGC
Organism: Vulcanimicrobiota bacterium; assembly: GCA_019233165.1. Classification (GTDB taxonomy): domain Bacteria; phylum Vulcanimicrobiota; class Vulcanimicrobiia; order Vulcanimicrobiales; family Vulcanimicrobiaceae; genus JAFAMS01. The sequence goes on from JAFAMS010000011.1 coordinate 2,484, forward strand.
AATCTCGTCGAACGTTCCGCGTGCGAGGGCTCGACCTTGCGCCAGAACGATCACCGGATCGCAGATCCGCGCGACGAGATCCATGTCGTGCTCGATCACGAGCAGCGAGATCCCGTCGGCCTGGAGCGTTCGCAGATCGCGCGCGATCTCGTTGGCGAGCGTCCGGTTGACGCCGGCGATCGGTTCATCGAGCAAGATGAGCTTCGGTTCGGTCATCAGGGCGCGGCCGATCTCGAGCAGCTTCTTTTGACCGCCCGAAAGATCGGCTGCCCTCTCGTTCAAGACCGCAGTGAGCCGCAAGCGCTCGGCGATTGCGAGCGCCCGCGCCGTCAGCTCGCGTTCGCGCACTCGCGACGCACCGGTCCTCGCCAGCGCGACGGCGAGCGATTCACCTGGTTGCCCGCGACCGTACAGCATCAGGTTTTCGTACACCGAAAGGTGCTCGAGCCCGCGCGCGATTTGGAATGTCCGAACGAGTCCGCGCCGCGCGATCGACTCGGGCGAGCGGCGCGCGATCTCTTCGCCGTCGAAGACGATCGAGCCGGAATCGACGGGAACGATCCCCGAGATGCAGTTGAAGACGGTCGTCTTTCCGGCGCCGTTGGGCCCGATCAATCCGGTGATCGTCCCGGCGTCGACGGTAAACGACGTGCCCCGCACGGCGGTGACGCCGTAAAAGGAACGATGGAGATCCCGGACCTCGAGCAGGCTCAGTGCAGAGAGTACGCGGTCAAGTCGCAGGTAAGCGGCGGATTGTTTTGCGGGAATTGGAGTCGCACGGGTCCGACGCCGAGGACGCTGTAGAAATTCTGCACGGCCAGCGCCGGATAGACCGGATTCGTC
>JAFAMS010000023.1 GCA_019233165.1 Vulcanimicrobiota bacterium
GCCGCGCCAATAGTCGGGATTGGCGACGAACCTGATCCTTGTGCCGTGCTGCCAGGACGCGACCTTGAACGGACCCGTCCCGATCGGTTTCTGATTGTAGGCTGCATGGTTGATGTCGGGGAGCTTCGCGAGGAGGTGCGCCGGAAGAACCGGGTATGCGGTCCCCGAGAGGGTGAAGAACGACGCGACGAACGGCGACCACGGACGCTTCAGATGGACGGCGAGCGTGTAGTCGTCGCGTTTTTCAAGGGACGCGATGAGGTCGTACCCGGTTCGCGACGGGATGTCGTTCTTGGGGTTCATCACGGCGCGATACGAGAAGATCACGTCCTCCGCGGTGAAGGCGGCGCCGTCGTGCCAGCGCACGCCGCGGCGCAGATGGTAGACGATCGTCTTTCCGTCGCGCGAGATCCCTCCGTTCTCCGTCGCGGGAACCTGCGTCGCCAGCTCCGGGACGAGCTCGTTGCGATCGCTCCAGTCGAAGAGGAAGCTCGCCCAGAACATGGCGAGATCCGTGCTGAGCTGCTGGTTCGCGATCAGCGGGTTCAGCGCGTCGACGTCGGCAACGTTGATCATCCGCAGGACGTGCGGGCGCGTCCACGCGTGGCGCGTCCCGTTTGCGCTGCTCCCGCCCGTTCGGACGCAGCCGGCGAGCGCGAGCGCCGCGAGCGCGGCCGCAGCGAACCGCTTCAGATCAGACCCGCCGCGCTCAAATAATCCTTGGCCTCGGCGACGACCCCAGTCAGGGCCTTCCCGTCGAACGGCGATTCGAGCCCTGCGGCCGCGACCAGCTCCCGGAACGAGCGCGAGCCGCCGAGCGCGCACAGCCGCACGTAACGTTCGACGGCGTCGTCTTGGGCGCGGCGCGCCTGGGCCCAGAACTGCAGCGCGCAACACTGCGCGAGCGTGTAGTCGATGTAGTAGAACGGTAACCCGTAGACGTGTAACTGGTACTGCCACGCATTCCCCGCGGCGGGATAAGCGAGATCGCCGAAGTCGCGCCAAGGAAGATAGCGCCGTTGCATCTCCAGCCACATCGCGCGCCGCTCGTCGGGCGATGCACCGGGAGCGGCGTAGACCAGATGCTGAAAGTGATCGATCGCGCAGCCCCACGGCAAAAATAGCAGCGCCGAAGCCAAGTGGTCGGCGCGAAACGCGGCCGTCCGCGGACCAAAATACCGCTCGAGTCCCGGCCACGCGAGAAACTCGAGCGACATCGAATCGATCTCGGCCGATTCGAGCGTCGGGACGAGGTAATCGGCGAGCGGCAAGCGTTGGCTCGAGTAGTTTTGGAACGCATGCCCCATCTCGTGGACGAGAACCTTAACGTCGTCCTTCGTCCCGTTGAACGATGCGAAGACGAATGGATATCCTTCGGTCGGGAAACTGGTGCAGAACGCGCCGGGCCCTTTGCCCTCGCGCGCAAAGACGTCGAGATGGTCGTCGTCGCGCATCAGCTCGGCGAACGTGCCGAGACGCCGGTCGAGCGTTCCGAGGACGGCGGGGAGCTCGCGCACGATCGTCGCTCCGTCGACGATCGGGCTCGTCTCGCCGGCGACGAGCGCGGTTTCGTCCCAAACCATCGCGCGCTCGTAGCCGCGCGCTTTCGCACTCTGCTCGACGATCTGCGCCGCAAGCGGGACGACGTCGCGCACGACCTCGTCGCGCCAGCGCGCGACCTCTTCGGCGCCATAGTCCACGCGATGCATCCGGTCGTAGCCGACGGGGACGAAGCTCGGGTGGCCGAGCGCGCGCCCGATCTGGTCGCGAACGGCGACGAGACCGTCGAAGATCCGATCGAGCTCCGCGCCCCGCTGCGCCAGCGCGTCCCAGCGGACGTTCGCCGCCGCGTGCCGGACGTTGCGGTCGAGGGCGTGCTCGTATCCCCGGCTCTCGGCGAGCGTCATCTGCTTGCCGTCGAATTCGACGGTGATCCCGCCGATCAGCCGCGTGTATTCAGCCTCGAGCCCGGACTCCCGCACGAGCAGCTCGTCGAGCGAGGGCGCGTACGCGCGTGCGTCGGCAGCCCACAAGCGAAACGCTTGTGCGCCGTAGCTTTCTTCGAGCACGTCACGGAAGGGATGCACCAGCAAGCGCCGTTTGATCGCCACCTCGCGTGCGGTGATCGAGGGTTCCAGCGCGTCGGCGTATTCGCGCGCCTCGCGCGCCGACGCGTCGCGCGTGTCTTGCCGGAAGCGCAAGCTCACCAAATTGCGCCAGGTTTCGAGCTTTCGGCGCTGGGCATCCCAGAGCGCGACCGCGGCGAGGATCTCTTCTCGAGTGCTCGCTCGTTCGAACGGCGCTTCGAGGTGGTCGTAAATCTCGCTCAGAGACGCGGGGGTCGGCGTGGGTACGTCGAGCCGCGGGGGGAGTGCGATCATGTATGGGACTTTCCGCGTGCGGCGAACGTGACGGGAATGGCGCGACAACTCGGTTTCTTCGCTCCACCCGACGGCGGACGGTCGGTCGTCATCGCCGACGACGATACCGGAACGATCGTCTACGCCCCTGCGCTCTTCTCGGCCGATGAGAGCGTGCGGCTGTTCGAAACGCTGCGCGCCGAGATCCCATGGCGCGCCGAGCGGCGATGGATGTACGAGAAACAACTCGACGTTCCACGCTTGACCGCGCACTTCGAATCGGCGCCCTTCCCCGCGGTCTTGGAGGAGATCCGCGCGCGCGTCGAGCCCGCCGCCGGCGAGACGATCGAGCGGATCGGACTGAACTTCTATCGCGACGAAAAGGACAGCGTCGCCTGGCACAACGATCGGATCGCCGTCTACGGCGAGATGCCGACCGTCGCGCTCGTCAGTTTCGGGGCGACGCGGCGGATGTTGCTGCGCACGAAAAACTCTGTCGAGAACCGCCGTTCGGTGAGCATCGACCTCGAACCGGGGAGCCTGCTCCTGATGCGAGGGCGCAGCCAGCTCTGTTGGGAGCACGCAATCCCCAAGGAGAGGCGCCCGATCGGTCCGCGCATCTCGGTCGCGCTGCGAAAAGCGAGCGATTAGAAACGAAGCGGCCCGCCTCCGTAGAGACGGGCCGTCGAGTTCTGCTTAGCGCGTGCTTAGCGGTACGATTGTCGCGATTGGAAGCACTCGCGGCAATAGACCGGTTTGTCACCGCGCGGCTGGAAGGGGACTTCCGCCGTGCGGCCGCACTGGCTGCAAACCGCTTGGTACATCTCGCGCTGACGGCCTCCGCCACCGTAACCGCCGCCGCCGCCACCGCCGCTGTAGGACGAGCCGCCTCCCGAGGAGGAGCGCTGGGCCTTACGGGCCGCCCGACAATCGGGGCAACGGTTGGGCTTGTTTTGGAAACCTTTGGCGGCAAAAAACTCTTGCTCGCCGGCGCTGAACGTAAACTGCGCGTTGCAGTCCGTACAGGTCAGACTTTCATCAGTGTACATGCGTGAACGGGTTCTTCTCTTCTGGTGCCGGTTGGATGGTTCGTGCTCGCGATGTACCTGATAGTGAGGAGACGTATCTACTCTGACCAACGGAACTCGACGGACTACTTGACCTCGCCTCGCGCGGCACCGGGCGCGCTGCGACAACCGAAACTATAGCACACGGCGCCCTGGGCGTCACCCCGGGGGCGCGTCGGCGAGCGCCTCGAGGAAGCGGGACCCAAAGTCGGCGAGCTTCTTGTCGCCGACCCCCCGAACGGCCCGCAGCGCGTGCGGCGTCCGGGGGCGGATCGAGGCAATCTCGCGGAGCACGGCGTCGCTGAAGACGACGAAAGCCGGGACGTCGAGCTCGTCGGCGATCTGCTTGCGCAGCTTTCGGAGCCGACCGAACAGCTCGTCGTCGGCCGGGCCGGCAGGCTGCGGCCTTGAAGGGGAAGCTGCGAGCAACGGCTCGCTCGCACAGACGTCGCAGCCGCCGCACGGGCGGGCGGGGTACGCCTCGCCGAAATGCGCGAGCAACAACGCGCGCCGGCACGCCTTGCTCTCGGCGTAGCGCTGCATCTGCGCGAGCTGCCTGCGTGCCGCATGGTCGCCAGGCTCGAGGAGATACTCCGCTCGCAAAACGTCGCCGCGGCTGTAGAACAAGATGCAATCCGCCGGCAGACCGTCACGCCCTGCCCTTCCGCTCTCCTGATAGTAGCCTTCGACGCTCTTGGGCAGATCGACGTGGACGACGAATCGAACGTTCGATTTGTCGATCCCCATCCCGAACGCGATCGTCGCGCAAACGACGCGGACGTCGTCGCGAATGAAGCGCTCCTGGTTGCGGGTTCGCGTCGCCGCGTCTAATCCGGCATGATAGGGAACCGCGGGTATCCCGCTGCGGCGCAGACGCTCGGCCAAGCGCTCGACGGCGTCGCGGCTCCGCGCGTAGACGATCCCGCCGTCGTCGCGGGCGCGCAGCCAGCGAACCAGCGTCTCGGTCGTCTTCCCTTTGGGGACGACGCGATAGCGGAGATTCGGGCGGTCGAAGCTGCCGACGTACGTTGCCGGTTGGCGCATCCGCAGCTGCTTGACGATGTCGTCGCGGACGCGGTCGGTCGCGGTCGCCGTCAGTGCCATGATCGGCACTCGTGGAAACGCCTCTCGCAACGCGCGCAACGCGCGATAGTCCGGGCGGAAATCGTGACCCCACTCGCTGATGCAGTGCGCTTCATCGACGACGAACCGGGAGACGCCCCAGCGCGCCAGCGCTTCGAGCGTTCCCGCCATCACCAGCCGTTCGGGCGCGAGATAGAGCAACTTCATGGCTCCGCGGGCGAGCGCACCGCGCGTCGCTTGCAGTTGCGAGGAATTCAGCGTTGCGTTCAGGGCCGCCGCCGGTATCCCGGCGGTCGCGAGCGCATCGACCTGGTCCTTCATCAAGGCGACGAGCGGTGAGATCACCACGGAGAGTCCGGGCGAGATCACTGCGGGCAGCTGAAAGCACAGCGACTTTCCACCGCCGGTCGGAAGAAGCGCGAGGACGTCGCGTCCCGCGAGCGCGTCCGCGACGATCTCAGCTTGCAGCGGCCGGAAATCGTCGAAGCCGAACCATCGCTTAAGGGCTTCGCGCACCGGGTCGCCGAGCATTATCATCGTCATTCGTTATCCCGCCAACGGGACCCGCGGCAAGTCCCCCGAACCTCGCTGGATGAAAACGCAGGAACGTCCTTCGGCCCTCGGCGAGGCGAAAGAACGATGGGAACAGCAGACGCTCTTCCCGTTCGCGCGCCGGCGTCCCGAACGGCGCGAGATCTTTCTGACGCACGGCGGCGAGATACTCGAGCGGCTCTACACCCCGGAAGACGTTCGCGAGCTCGACTACGCCCGCGACCTCGGCTTTCCCGGCGAGTTTCCGTACACGCGCGGGCCGTATCCGACGATGTATCGCGCGCAGACGTGGACGATGCGGCAGATCGCAGGGTTCGGCACGGGCGATGATACGAACCGGCGCTTTCGCTACCTGATCGCGCAAGGACAAACCGGCCTTTCGACCGATTTCGACATGCCGACGCTGATGGGATACGACAGCGACGACGAGCGCTCGGAAGGCGAGGTCGGGCGCGAAGGCGTCGCGGTCGACACGGTCGACGACATGCTGACCCTCTACGAAGGGATCGATCTCGAGAAGATCTCCGTCTCGATGACGATCAACGCGCCGGCCTGGATCTTGCTTGCGATGTATCTGGTCGTCGCCGAAGAGCGCGGGTTCGACTGGAAAAACCTCAGCGGGACCGCGCAGAACGACATCGTCAAAGAGTTCATCTCGCAGAAGGAATGGATCTTCCCGCCGCGACCTTCGATCCGGATCGTACGCGACACGATCGCATATGCAGCCGAGCACTTGCCGCGCTACAATCCGGTCAACGTCAGCGGCTACCACACGCGCGAGGCGGGGAGCACGGCGATTCAGGAGGTCGCCTTTACGCTCGCCGCAGGTATTGCGTACGTCGAAGAGGTCACCAGGCTCGGCCTTGACGTCGACGCATTTGCGCCGCGCCTCTCCTTCTACTTCGTCTCGCAGATCGATTTTTTGGAAGAGGTCGCGAAGTTCCGCGCGGCGCGACGGATATGGGCGCGCGTCATGAAGGAGCGTTTCGGCGCCAAGAAGCCGGAGTCGATGCGGCTTCGCTTTCACTGCCAGACGGCCGGTGCGTCGTGCACGGCGCGCGAGCCGCTCAACAACATTGCGCGGACCGCGATCGAGGGGCTCGCCGCGGTCTGCGGCGGCGCCCAGTCGTTGCACACCAACGGGTACGACGAAGCGCTCCAGATCCCGAGCGAGCCCGCGATGAAGATCGCGCTGCGGACGCAGCAGATCATCGCCGAGGAGTCCGGCGTCGCGAATACAATCGATCCGCTCGCGGGCTCGTATGCAATCGAGGCGCTCACCGCCGAGATCGAAAAAGGGGTCCTGCGCTACTTCGAAGAGATCGATCGCAGGGGCGGCGTCGTGCGCTGCGTCGACGAGAACTACTTTCAGTCGGAGATCGCCGACGCGGCCTTCGCGTTTCAGAAGCGGATGGAGCGCGGCGAGTTCCATTTCGTCGGCGTCAGCAAGTATCGCGACGACTCGCCGAACCCGCACGTCGAGCTGCAGCACATCGATCCGAGCGTCGGCGACCGGCAATTGGCGCGCCTGCGGGTGACAAAAGCGCGGCGGGACGGCGCTCGCGTCGAGCGCGCGCTCGCCGAGCTCGCGCGCGTCGCGGAGACCGACGAAAACGTGATGCCGGCAACGCTGGAAGCCGTGCGCGCGCGCGCGACCGAAGGCGAGATCGTGAGAACGCTCGTCCCGCTCTTCGGCCGCTATGTCGAGACGCCGGTGTTCTAAGCTATCTCAGCGCGAGATACGCTTTAGCGCTCGCGATCTCGGGGCGCGGATCGCCCGCGCCGGCCATCGCGACCAGGCGTTCGTAATAGCCCTTCGCCTTAGCGCGATCGCCGGCCCGGGCCGCGGCCATCGCGGAGCCGTTCAACCCGCGGAACCGATTCGGCTCCCGAATTTGCGACATCTCGTACTCGCGCAGTGCGTCCGCGGGACGGTCGAGTGCGAGCAGGAGGTCGCCGAGGAGCTCCCGCGCCGGCAAGATCCGTCCGGGCGTAACCGACGCCTTTTCGTTGCGGTCTTCGGTCTCGGCGGCCTGACGCATCAATGCAGCCGCCTCGTCGTTTCTCTTCTCGGAAAGCGCGATCCACGCCGCGCTCGACAGCCGCATCACCTCGACCTCACTCGCCCAGTACGCGTTCCCCGCGGCGGTGAGCGTATCGCGCAGCTCGACGATCCGGGCGAGCTCGGGCGCGGCCGACGCCGCGGTGCCGCCGCGCACGGCGCCGAGCGCGCGGGCAAAGCGCGTCATCGCCTCCGTGTACGGGAAGCGGCTCGAGGTCACGTCGAGCTTCGCCGCTTCGGTCCACGCTCCGCGCTCGACTGCAAACCGGGCGGGCATCGCTGCGCGAGCGTAAGGAGCGCCCGGACCGGTCAGTTTCGATATGTCGACGTCCGGCGCCGCAGCGACGATGGCTCGCGCGTCGTTATCGCGCGCGAGCTGTAGCGCCGCGTAGACCGTATAGTCCATCGTGTGCAATGTTTCGCCGGGCTCGTTCCCTTGTTTCGCCGCGATCGTAGCCCTACGGTTCGTTGCGATTGACTCGGTCCAGGAACCGAGACGCGTGTAGATGTGCGAAGGCATGTGCAGCGCGTGCGGCGCTGCCGGCGCGATACCGGCGTAGCGATTCGCTGACGGAAGTCCTTTCGACGCATAGGGAGGCTCGTCGTAGCAGTGGATGAGATAATGCGCGACTCCGGGATGCTCGGGATGCGTCGGCAGCAGCCCTTCGAGGATCGATGCCGCCTTGATCCGCGATGCGTAGGTCTGGTCGGAGAGCGGCTGACTTGCGGCGAGGTAGAGCGCGTAGAAGATCTTGGCTTCTTCGTCACTCGGGTATTTTGCGACCAACGCCTCGTACGCTTTGGCCCGAGCCAGTGCGCGGGCGGGCTCCGGCTTCGTGGAAAAATCGTCGTAGTAGACGGCAGCGGCCTCGACGTAGTCGCGCTCGCGTTGCGTCTTCGCGGGGCTTCGTCGCGCGAGATCGAGCGCGGCAAGCGCATCGGCCGGGCGACTTGCCGGCGGCGTGCCGAATGGGTTGTTCATATAGATCGAAGCGAGGCCCCAGGCGGCGATCGCACACGATGGATCTTGCGCCAGCACGGCCTTGAACGTCGATTCGCCTTCGGACCACCAGAACGAATGCAGTAAGGCGACGCCTCGCGCGAACGTGTCCCCTACCGACGCATTGCAGGAGGTCGGGAACGTTACCTTGCCGAGCTCGGCCGGCGAACGTCCAACGTACTCGGCGCCGAGCGGCGATGTCAACACGAGCATCAAGAGAACCGCAAGAGGAATGCGAAAAAGGACGATCTGCATGAGCACTCTCCGCGACGGGTGCCAATGATACCACAAGAAGGGGCGACGCCCACCTGTCGAAGGCCGCGAAATGGCCGAGGCGACCGAGGCATCCGTACCCGCACCCGCGCCGATCATCGCGCCGCGCAAGCAGCGCGATCTCGCCCGCGCGATCAGCGGCGTCGAGAACGGGAACGCCGAGCTCGTCGCGCTGCTCGCCGCCCTCGGCGAGCGCGATCCCAAGCTCGCGCGGCTCGCGGTGTTCGGAATCACCGGGCCTCCCGGCGCCGGGAAGTCGACGCTCGTCGACCGGCTGATCGAAAAGTTTCGCGCACTCAGCAAGACGGTGGCGGTCGTCGCGATCGATCCTTCGTCGCCGTTCACGCGCGGCGCGGTTCTCGGCGATCGCGTGCGGATGCAGCGCCACGCGAACGACGCCGGCGTCTTCATCCGCAGCATGGCATCGCGCGAGGGCGCCGGCGGGATCGCGCCGGCGACCCGCGACGCGGTCGCGTTGATCGAAGCCGCCGGCTTCGACGTCTGCATCATCGAGACGGTCGGCGTCGGCCAAGTCGAGCTCGAGATCGTTGCGATCGCCGACGTCGTCGTCGTCGTCACCGTCCCCGCGCTCGGCGACAGCGTCCAGACGATCAAAGCCGGTCTCACGGAAATCGCCGACATCTTCGTCGTGAACATGGCAGACCGGCCCGGCGCGAACGCGACGACGGTCGATCTCAAGCACATGATCCGCGAGAGCGCGCGCGACGTCCCCGTCTTGCAGACGATCGCGAACGACGGGACGGGGATCGACGAGCTCGTCGCCGAGCTGCAGCGCTTCGAGCTGCAAGGCGCACCGAGCGCCGAACGCGCGGTGCGCTTCGAGGTCGTCCGGCTGGCGCGCGACCTCGCCGTGCGACGCGCCCGCGCCGCGCTCGATTCGCCGCAAGCCGCTCGGAGCTTCGAGGAGCTTCGGGCCGGGACGAAAACCCGGCGGCAAGTCGTCGACGAGATTCTGGCGGTCGCGCGAGAGGGAGAGGGAAGATGAGCCCGATCAAAGTGCTGGTCGCAAAGCCCGGTCTCGACGGCCACGACCGCGGTGCGAAGATCGTCGCGCGCGCGCTCCGCGACGCCGGGATGGAGGTCGTCTACACCGGGCTCCATCAGACGCCCGAGATGATCGTCAACGCGGCGGTTCAGGAGGACGTCGACGTGATCGGGATCAGCATCCTCTCCGGGGCGCACATGACCGTCTTCCCGCGCGTGATGCAGCTGCTGAGCGACCGCGACGCCGCCGACATTTTGGTCGTCGCCGGCGGCGTGATTCAAGAGGACGACGTCCCCAAGCTCAAAGCGCTCGGCGTTCGCGAGGTCTACAATGCCGAAGCGACGACCGACGATCTTATCGAGGGGATTCGGCGGCTCGTGCGAGAGCACGGTCGAGCGCAGACGGATCGAGACCCCAGTCTGCGTAGCCCGCTCGGATCTCGCTGAGCATCTTCGCGGTCGGCGGCCCGCTTCGCGCCGGCCGGCCTTCGACCGCCATCCGGTAGACCAGCGCGCTCCGCGTTCCGTCGGCGCACTCGACGTCGAGCGCGACGCGTTCGTAGACGCCGGAATCGACGTCTTCGTACGCGTCCAGAATCGTCAGCTCGTCCGTACCTACGGTATAAAGCGCACCGTCGACGAACGCGCCCTCCTGCGGGCGAACGTTCGCGAAGTACGCCGGCGGTCTCCACGCCGGCTCGTTGGACTCGAAGCTCAGCGCGTGTCCCCAAAGACGCGCACGCCCAAACGGACGGGCAGTCGGTGCGCGAGTGCGCATCGCAGCTTTCGAGAGGTTCGAGCCGTAAGCGAAATAGAGCAATGCGACGGGGTCAGGCCGATGCGAGCTCGGCCGCAGCCGATTCGAGCGCGCTGAACAGCGGGAGCGTCCCCCATGCCGCGCGCAGCGCGTCGAGATGCTCGTTCATCGTGTACTGGGCGACGAGCAAAACGCCGCAACCCTGCAAGGGGCGAAGCGCCGCAACGAGCGCGTCCCGGTAGACGTCGGGCGCGGTCGCGAACGGCGGCGCATCCTCGGCGACCGAGACGCGAATCTCGCGCGAATCCTCGGCTCGTGCGAGCACTTCGTCGACGTAATCGACGACGATCGGTCGCGTCGGGGGGAAACTGACGAGAATGCCGATCGGCCCGCTCGTCCCTGCCAGCCGGCGGACTGCGGCAGCGTCGCCCCGCTCGACGCGGATCCCGAGATCCTCGGAGAGCGAGCCTGCGACCCCGTTGTAGACCGAGCACGAAAGGACGATACGCTCGGCGCGCTGCGCGAGCTCCCGCGCGCGAGCAAGGATCGCCGCGTAGCGCGCTTCGTCGATCGGAAATTCCG
>JAFAMS010000145.1 GCA_019233165.1 Vulcanimicrobiota bacterium
CGTGCTGAAGTCGACCGTTCCGGTCGACGCGCTCGATGCGCTCGAAGACCGAATTCGCTCGAGTGCGCCGGGGCGCGGCCCCGCGCTTGCCGTCAATCCGGAATTCCTGCGGCAAGGGAGCGCCTTGCGCGACTTCCTCGAGCCCGATCGCGTCGTTCTCGGGACGAACGACGAGCGGTCGCGCCTCGTGCTCGAGAAAATCTATGCGGCGCTCGACGTTCCTCGCGTCGCGACCGATCTCCGCACCGCGGCGCTCGTCAAGTACGCCTCGAACGCTTTTCTTGCAGTGCGCGTTTCGTTCATCAACGAGATCGCGCAGCTGGCGGAGGCTCTCGATTGCGAGATCGCCGATGTAGCGAACGGGATCGGTCTCGATCCTCGGATCGGAGCCGCATTCCTCGCCCCCGGACTCGGCTTCGGCGGCTCGTGCCTTCCCAAAGACTTGGCGGCATTACGCAGGAGCGCATGCGACGCCGGTGAGACGACGCCGCTCCTCGATGCGGCCGCGGCCGTCAACGCGACGCGCCTGCAGCGGGTCGCGCGGCGAGTCCTGGCTCGCATCGATGGAATCGCAGGAGCGCAAGTCGCGATCCTCGGGCTCGCGTTCAAAGCAGGGACCGACGACACGCGCGCTTCGCCGGCGCTCTTCCTCGCACGCCGCCTCGCGCTCGAGGGTTGCTCCGTGCGCGCGCACGATCCGCTCGCGCGCGGTGAAAACGCCGACGCGGCGTTTCGACGCGTGCGGACCGCGGAAGCCGCGCTCGCCGGCGCGGACGTCGCGGTCGTCGCGACGGCGTGGCCGGAATATCGCGAGCTCGAACCGTCGGTCGTCGCGAGTTTGATGCGACGGCGCAATCTCTTCGATCCGCATAACGCGCTCGACGCGCGCGCCTATCGTGCAGCCGGGTTCGAGTATGCCGGCTTCGGGCGCCGCCTCGCCGGCGCGCAATCCGAGGCGCAGAGCGAGCGGGACGTCGCGTGAAGGCGGCGATCACCGGCTGCGCCGGCTTCATCGGTTCCCACCTGGCCGAGCGCATCTTGGCGCACGGCGGCTCCGTTGTGGGGATCGACAATTTGTTGACCGGCCGCAGTGAGAACGTCCGCCATCTGCTCGACTATCCGGAGTTCGCGTCCATCACCGAGGACATTGCGATCCCCTCGAATATCGTCGCCCTGGTCGGCGAGCATATCGAGCGGATCGATACGGTCTTTCATTTGGCGTCGCCGGCGAGTCCGAATGACTACGCGCGCTATCCGCTGCAAACCCTCGTCGCGAACAGCCGCGGAACCGAGCACGCGATCTACCTGGCGAACCGCTTCCACGCGCGCTTGATCCTGGCTTCGACGTCGGAAGTGTACGGCGATCCGCTCGAGCATCCACAAACCGAAGAGTATTGGGGAAACGTCAACCCGGTCGGACCGCGCTCGTGCTACGACGAAGGGAAGCGCTACGCCGAGGCGTTGGTCGCGGCGGCGCACCGCGTCGGGCTCGTCGATGCGGCGATCGTCCGCATCTTCAACACGTACGGACCCCGGATGCGCATCGACGATGGGCGGGTCGTCCCCAGCTTCATCGGCCGAGCGCTGCGCGGGGAGCCGCTGACGCTTTACGGCGGCGGCGAACAGACGCGTTCGTTCATGTACGTCGACGACCTGATCGACGCGCTCGTCCGCGTCGCAACGATCCCGCTCGCCGGCGATTTTCACGTGCTCAACCTAGGGAGCACCGTGGAGACCTCGATCCGAGCGCTCGCGACCGTCGTTGCTTCGGTCGCAGGCGTGCGCCTGCAAGTCGAAGACGGGCCGCTTCCCACCGACGACCCGACGCGGCGTTGTCCCGATATTTCGCGCGCCCAAATGCTCCTCGATTGGCAGCCGCAGATCGGGATCCTCGAAGGGTTACGCCGGACGATCGACTACTTTCGCGGCGAGCTCTACGGAGGACAGGCCGCCGCGAGCTGAGCGAGACGCGCGGTTAACTGCCCGTTAAGCGGGCTTGGTTAATTCGTCCCTGGGCGGGGGAGCCCACAATTGGAGGATGTACCGTGGAAGAGGACGCGTATCGCGAAGCACTCGAGCGTCAAGGAAGAGGTTCGAACGAGAACACGCTGGCGCAGACCGTCGGTGCGGGGACCTATGAGTACGACGGGGACGCCTCGGCGCTCGAACGCGACGCCGGGAACGAGGAAGAAGTCCCGACGATTATCGAGCGCCTTGAAGGGGTACGTGGCGAGCAGCAAAGCTGACGATAGGAGAGCTGCTCATCATCATGCCGATACGTGCAAAATCGCGAACGGGCGAAGCCACGACGACGCGCAGCCGCGGAACCGATGCCATCGCGCTTCTGAAGCAGGATCATAAGGAAGTCAAGGCTCTCTTCGAGCAAGCCTGCGCGCTCGGAACGCGTGCGACGGAGCAGCGCCGCAAATTATACGGGCAGATCGCGGCCCAGTTGCGGATACACTCGCAGGTCGAGGAAGAGATCTTTTATCCCGCGTTCCGGGAACGCACGCGCAATGCCAGCGACGAGCGGCAAGAAGTCCTGGAAGCGTACGAAGAACACGGGATCGTCAAGCATCTGCTGGGCGAGCTCGACGCAACCGACCCGAAGGACGAGTCGTTCCTCGCGAAGTTTCAAGTGCTCAAAGAGAACGTCGAACACCACGTCCGTGAGGAAGAGGGCGAGATGTTCAAGATGGCACGGGCAGCCCTGGACAAGGAAGAGCTCATCGAGCTCGGTTCCCGCATCGAGGCTGCCAAAGAAGAAGCGCGGGCGTAGTCGGAATGCGACGTTGCCGGCGCATGCCCGCGGACGTTCCGCCGACCTCGCCGGGTCCGTACCCTGAGGCGATTCCACCCGAGATGCCCGAGTCGCCGGTGACGCCGCCCGAGGCGCCGGCCCCCCCGAGCCAGCCGCCGATTACCGAGCCCGGCTCTTAGCCGCGGGTTTTCTCCCGTAGAGCGCGCGGAGCTCGTCCTTCGCGCGCTCGAGCTTGCGTTTTTGCGTCGCCGGCAAGTTCTTCCCGGCGCGGTTCAGATAGAAGGTGAGCATCGACATCGCCGACCGGTAAGGATCGGCTTTTCGTCGCCGGCTGAGCTCGGCCGAGCGCTTAAGGGAGCGCGCGATCGACTTAGGATCGTCGAGCGTAAATACGCCGCGGTCGAGATCGAGCGCGTTGCTCTCGCGCGTGACGCGTCCCGACCACTTCTTCGAGCTAGCCATACGCGAGCGGATGCGAAGCCTCTGCGAGCGCGACGCGAAAATCGTCGTGCATCGAAAGCGACCGATCCAGCCCGGTAGCTCGGAACATCCTGCGGATCTTCGACTCCGGCGTTACGACGACGTGGAGCCGGCGTCCATAGCTCCGGTGAGCCTCGACGAGCGTTGTCAACCCCGACGTGTCGACGTACGTGCACTCGACAAAGGCTACGATGATCGGCCCCGTGTTCGCCTCGCCGGCGCGTTCGATCGCCCCCGCGAGCTCCGAGCAATTTCCGATGTCGAGCTCCCCGAGGACATGGATGAGGTTCATTGGCCAAAGCCGCTCAACCACAATTGGAGCTATTGTCGTCATCGTACGCTCTCCTGAGTAGAACGCGTGACTTCGGCGATGTTCGAACGCATACCCGTCACCGGCTGACGTTTGCTCCCTCTCCAAAAGGGGTACACCCCGCCCTACCGCACTCCCGGCAAGGAGGTACCCATGGACCGCTCACGTTTCGGCGCCTCTGCGGCGACGACGGCGCTCGAGGAGCTCGTGATCTGCGACTGCGGCCATCCGATTGGTTTGCACGACAGCATAGGCTGTCGCGGCATGCGGCCGCGCGCCTGCGCGTGCACGCGCGATCGCGGCTGGGTCCTGGACACCGCAATCGCGCGCTCGATCTCCGACCAGCGCGCCGGTCTTCGTTAAAGCCCCAGACCGGCGCTACTTCGTAGGGCGTCCCTTAAACGGACGCGCGCCGTCCGGTGAGCAGATTGAGGATGAGAAGTACGAGTGCGATGACGAGCAGGACGTGAATCAATCCGCCCGCGACGTGCATCGCGAATCCAATGACCCACAAGACGAACAGAACGACGATTATAGTCCACAGCAGACCGGCCATTGTGCCTCCTCGGCGACTCGTCGAGTCGCCAGCAAAGCCTGTCTACCCGCGTTCCGGGTGCACGAAACCACAGTCACTCGCAGCATAATCCAACCGCGTCGTCGCCCGGCTGCCAAGGATTGATACGTAATCCGTATGGGTAGAACTCAAGCGACTGAAGGAGGTCGGAAGATGCAAGAGCGCAACACGATCGTCGATCGTGATACGGGCGGCGGAAGTGCGATGGGGATCGCGATCGTCGCTATCATCGCCGTGGCGGCCATCGTGGCTGTACTGCTATGGCAGCCTTGGAACGCGAACCGAAGCAACACGACAATCGTCAATCCGCCTGGCTCGAGTCAGAGCCAAACGATCACTCAGCCGGGGACCGGCACGAACGGCGCCGGTGCCGGAGCGGGGACGAGCGGCGGGACGAGCTCGGGAAGCTCGTCCGGCGGATCAGGGAGTAGCGGCGGTTCCGAAGGACACGGCGGTTAAGTGCAAGGGCGCTCGAAGGGGCGCCCTTCCTTCTTTCTCAGGGAATTCCGAACGGTCTCTAACGCCGAGTTAAAGACGTGTGAGGGCGGCTTGGCGTTACGATTGCATCATGATCATACGCACCGCGATCGCCCTTATCGCTACGGCGATCATTATCAAAGCCGGCGCAGCGTTCGCGCAGGTTCCACCCGCGCCGCCCGCCCCTCCCGCCGCGGCCGCTCCGGCTCATCCGCATCAAGGGATGAAGGCGTTGCTCCGCGACCTCAATCTCTCCCCGGACCAGACCGCGAAAATCGATGCGATTCGCGCCAAATATCGCACGATGAACGAAAACGTCACCGATCCGCAGCAGCGCAGGATGAATCGCCAAGCGCAGATGAACGAGATCAAGTCGGTGTTGACGCCCGATCAGCAAGCAAAGCTGCAAGCCAAGATCCAAGCCATGCGCCAGCACCGGCGTCAAGAGAACGGCACGAACCAGAAGTCGTAAGGCTCAACGGTTCAAGACTCGCGAGCCTCGGGTAGGAATTCCAGGATGGAAGAGGCTCGGGAGTACTTGGCCGCGCTTCCGCGGTTCTTGACGAACTGTCGGAGTTTTCTAGCGAAAACCGGTCCGGGTCTGATCACCGGCGCCGCAGACGACGACCCGTCAGGGATCTCGACCTACGCAATCGCCGGCGCGACCGCCCGCTACTCGATGTTGTGGTTGGCGCCGCTAACGACCGTGATGATGATCGTCGTGCAGGGCATGTGCGCGCGGATCGGACTCGTAACCGGAATGGGCCTCGCCGAAGCATTGCGCAAGAACTTCCCGTTTCCGCTTGCCGCGGCACTCGGGATCATGACGATCGGGGCCAACACGTTGAATCTCGGCGCGGATCTCGCCGGGATGGCCGCGTCGATCCGTCTGCTTGTGGGCGGACCGCCGCTCCTGTGGGTGGTCGTTTTCGGCGTCGCGTGCTATGTCGCGCCCGTGTACCTCAACTACCGGACGTTCGTCAACGTGGTGAAAGTGCTGGCGCTCTCGCTCGGCGCGTACGTCGTGGCCATGTTCGCAATCCACCCGCCTTGGCTCGAGGTCCTCGCGAGCACCCTCATCCCGCGCGTGCACCTGGACCGAACCTGGCTCACGACGGTCGTCGCCGTCCTAGGCACAACGATCACGCCGTATCTCTTCTACTGGCAAGCCTCGCTGATGGTTGAAGAAGACAAGGCGCAAGGGAAAGTGACGCTCACGCAGCGTCGCGGCGCGACGAAGAAAGAGGTCGCCGACGCGAACGCCGACGTCACGCTGGGGATGATCGTCTCCAACGCGATCATGTTTTGCATCATCGTTACGACAGCGACGACGCTCAGCCGCACCGGGCACGCGTCGATCCAGAGCGCGCAGGATGCCGCCGAAGCCCTTCGGCCGCTCGCCGGCGACTTTGCGTACGTGCTCTTTGCGGCCGGGATGGTCGGGACCGGGCTGCTCGCGATTCCGACGCTGGCAGGCTCGTCGGCTTTCGTTTTCGCCGAGACGTTCAAGGTGCGCGGCGCATCGCTCGCGGCCACGCCCGACCGCGCGCCGCGATTCTACGGCGTCTTCGGGGCGGGGATCGCGATCGGAATCGCGTTCAACGTATTCCACGTCGACCCGATCGGCGCGCTCTTCTGGAGCGCCGTCGTCAACGGCGTGGCCGCTGTCCCACTGCTCGTCGTGATCACGCTGCTGGCGAATCGCCGCTCGCTCATGCAGCGCTGGACGAACTCGAGGGCGGCGAACGTCTGGGCGATCCTCACGATCGTGCTCATGGCCGGCGCGGCGATCGGGATGTTTTTCTAGTAAAACTAAGAGCGCCGGGTGCACCCGGCGCTCCACGGCCCTTTAGCGAAGAGAGTCGATTGTAACACGGTTAGCGACTCCCGTTCAAACCTCTTCGCCGCGGAGCGCTCCCGACGGGGGTCGTTTCACACGTAAGCGAACTCGCCCGAATGCCGTATTTCGCCGTCGTGCGGGAGCGCGGGCCGGCTTGGGATTGGGCGTTGCCTATGCGGCGTCAGCAGCAATGGGAGACGCATGCGGCATTTATGGACGCGCTCGTCGACGAAGGATTCATCGTCGCCGGTGGGCCGCTCGGTGGAGAAGACGACGCGAAGCGCGTCTTGCATATCGTCGAGGCGTCCGAGCGTTCGGCGATCGAGGCGCGAATGGACGAAGACGTCTGGACGCAAATGGAATTGCTTACGACGCTCAGTATCGAGCCGTGGACCGTCCTTTTGGGCAGCCTCGTGCG
>JAFAMS010000244.1 GCA_019233165.1 Vulcanimicrobiota bacterium
AAGATCGCGCGCGCCGCAGCGCAGCAATCGGGACGTACGCACGTCCCCGATATCGACGAGCCGCTCGCATTCCAGACGCTCCTCGGCACACTCTCCGGCTACGCACTCGCGCTCTTCGCCTGGGAACTCGGGGGCGTGCCGTTGCGCGAGGCGTTGCGCGCGCGCGGCGACGCGCACTCGATCCTCGCGATCGTCGGTCCGGAAGGGGGGTTCAGCACCGCCGAGGCCGAGGCTGCGGAGGCCGCCGGCGCGCGCAGAGTCTCGCTGGGGCGGCGGATTCTGCGCACCGAGACCGCGGGGCCGGTCATCCTGACCGCCGTCTTGTACGAAGGCGGCGAGCTCTAAGCGGTCCAAGCCAGACCGCACGATGAACGAACGAACCGGCGGCGCCGTCTTGATCGATGCGCTCAAAGCGAACGGGGTCGACTTGGCATTCTGCGTCCCCGGCGAGAGTTATCTCGAAGCGCTCGACGCCTTCTACGACGCGCGCGACGCGATTCGCTTGATCGTGTGCCGGCAAGAAGGCGGCGCGGCTTACATGGCGGAGGCGTTCGGGAAGCTGACGGGACGTCCGGGGATTTGCTTCGTGACGCGCGGCCCCGGCGCGACCAACGCTTCGATCGGGATTCACACGGCGCGGCAAGACTCGACCCCGATGATTCTCTTCGTCGGACAAGTCGAAACGACGATGAAGGGACGCGAAGCGTTTCAAGAAGTGGAGATCGCCGCGACGTTCGGCACGCTCGCGAAGTGGGCGTCCGACATCGACGATGCGTCGCGGATCCCCGAGTACGTCGCGCGCGCGTTCCACGTGGCGACCTCGGGAAGGCCGGGTCCGGTCGTCCTCGGACTGCCGGAAGACGTGCTCGCCGCGCGCGTTCGCGTCGGCGACGTGGCCGCCGCGTCCCCGGCACGTTCCGTCCCGCCGACCGATGCGCTCGAGCGAATGCGCGCGCTCGTCGCGCAGAGCGCGCGACCGCTCGCAATTCTCGGGGGAAGCGGGTGGACCGTTGCCGCGCGACGGGAGATCGCCGCATGGCTCGAGGCCGCATCGATACCGACCGCGTGCGGTTTTCGCCGCCAAGATCTCATCGACAACGAATCGCCGGTGTATGTGGGACATGCCGGCGTCGGGATCATGCCGTATCTCGCAAAGCGGATCGTTGAAGCCGATCTCGTACTGGCAATCGGCTCCCGCCTCGGCGAGGCGGTCACGCAAGGTTTCACGTTGATCGAAGCGCCGCGCCCGAAGCAACGATTGATCCACGTCTATCCGGACCCCGACGAGCTCGGCCGCGTCTACCAACCCGATCTGCCGATCAACGCGGCGATCCCCGAATTCGCAGCCGCGCTGCGTTCGCTCGCGCCGCCCGAGCCTCGATGGAGAGCTTGGTCTTCGGCATTGCGCGAGGAGTACGAAGGATCGCGCGACGTCGCGCGTCGCGAGGCGCGCGCGCGCGAGGGCTACGTCGACCTTGCCAACGTCGTCGCGCATCTCGCCCAGACGCTTCCGAACGACGCGATCGTCACGACCGGCGCAGGGAACTTCGCGGGCTGGGTGCACCGCTATTTTCGCTACCGCAACTATCCGGCGCAGCTCGGCGCGGTCAACGGCTCGATGGGCTATGGGTTGCCGTCCGCGCTTGCGGCGAAGCTCGTCCATCCCAAACGGCTTGTGGTCGCGTTCTGCGGCGACGGCGATTTCTTGATGACCGGCCAAGAGCTCGCGACCGCGATGCAATACCACGTGCCGGTCGTCGTCGTGCTCGCGAACAACGGAATGTACGGCACGATCCGGATGCATCAGGAACGAGAGCATCCCGAACGCGTGGTGGGGACCGAGCTCACGAACCCCGATTTCGTGCGCCTGGCCGAGGCCTACGGTGCCCATGCCGAGCGCGTAGCGACCGACGACGAATTCCCGGCGGCCTTCGAGCGCGCCCGGGCATCGGGTCGCCTCGCCGTCCTCGAGCTCGCGGTCGATCCCGAGCTGCTCAGCACGAGGGCGACGGTAGGCAGTTTGAGGGAACGCGCCAAGACGCGAAGCTAGTCGGTTTTCGGGAAGGAAAAGGGAAGCCTTAGAGAAGAAAGTCTGCCCTTCAAGGGGATGGATTTCGGCTCATTTCGGTATACCTTTCCGGCATGTCGAGCCTGCTCGACCACGTCTTCGTCGACGCTCACGACCCCGGGACCGGGAAGGTTACCGCCGAGGGGCTGCGCCGGGTCTTTTCGCTCTCGACCGCTGAGATCGCGGGGCTCGCCGGCGTCACGCCGCGCGCCATACGCCAAACGGCATCCTCGGCGCGCATTCAGGCTCGACTCGGACGTTTCGTCGACCTCATGGTACGTACCAAGCGCTTGCTGGAAGGCGACGTAGCGCTCGTGCGCATCTGGCTGCGGGCGCCGCACCCCGAGCTGGCGATGCGTTCGCCGCTCTCGTTACTCGTACGGGGCGAATTCGATCCGGTCGAGCGCATCGTGCGCGCCGCGGAATCGGCGAATCGCTAAATGCAAACGCCGTGCGCGCGTCGTAGTGGCCAAGGTTTCGCTCGCGAGGAGATTACAACTGGCACAAAGACTCGAGACGCTCGCTCCCGGAACGCCGGTCTTTTGCGGCGAGGCGCGCGTCGGCGCCGTCGACGGCGTGTATGCGGAAGGCAAAGCGGAAGTTGCCGAATATCTCGCGGTCCGCTGGGACGCTCGCGACGGGATGCCGGTGCTCATCGCAACCAAGGACGTCGAGTCGCTCGAATCGCGCGGCGTCGTGCTGATGGGCGCGGAACCGTCGGCGTACGAGACGGCGCCGCGGTTCGACTCAAAGCTTTATCCCTCGCTGCGGCGTCTTCGCTAAGATCGGCGCTCGTGAAGTTCAGCCTCGTCGTCCCGACGTATAACGAAGCCGGCGGGATCGAGCAGTTGATCCAGGCGCTCGCTGCGGTGTTCGAAGAGAACGGCCTCGACGGCGAGATCGTCGTCGTCGACGACAACTCGCCCGATGGGACCGGCGCGATCGTCGACCGGCTCGCCGTGCGCTATCCGGTCAAGTGCGTCCATCGGCCCGGAAAGCTGGGCCTCTCCTCGGGCGTGATCGACGGATGGAAGGCGGCTCGCCCGGAGTCCGAGGCGCTCGGCGCGATGGACGCCGACTTCAGCCACGATCCTAAAGTGATTCCGGCGATGGTTCGCGCGCTCGAGAGCGGTTACGGTCTCGCCGTGGGGAGCCGCTACGTCCCCGGGGGCGGGATCTCGAACTGGCCGAAGCGCCGTAAGATCACCTCGCTGGTTGCAATCGTGCTGGCGAAGCCGCTGACGCGCATCCGCGACATCACGAGCGGCTTCTTTCTCGTCAAGCGTGCCGCGCTCGATGGCGTCGAGCTCGATCCGATCGGTTTCAAGATCGGTCTGGAAGTCTTCGCGAAAGCGCACTACGGAAAGGCCGCCGAGATTCCGTACGTCTTCACCGACCGGATCGCCGGCACGTCGAAATTGAATCAAGGCGAGATCGTCAACTATTTGCGCCAGCTCGGGCGAATCTACCGCCTCAAGCTGGCGGGAAGCTTGCGCCGCTGATGCCGATGCCGGAATGGCTGCGCTCGCGTAAGGGCGCACAAACCGAGGAGCCGGCGCAGTGGATGAAGTGTCCCAGCTGCGGCGAGCTGCTGTACAAGAGCGATCTCAAAGCGAACCACGAGATTTGCATGAAATGCGGGCACTATTTCCGCATGCACGCGCCGGATCGGATTGTCTCGCTCGTCGACGGGGACTTCACCGAGCTCGGTGCAGAGATCGAGCCCGGCGATCCGCTCGGGTGGGTCGACAAGCGGCCGTATCCCGACAAGCTGCAAAGCGACCGTGAGAAGAGCGGCCTCTCGGAAGCGGTCGTGACCGGTTTCGGCGCCGTCGGCGGCTTCACGGTCGGTCTCGGCGTGATGGATTTCTACTTTCGAGGCGGGACGATGGGGACGGTCGTCGGCGATCGCGTCGCGCTCTTATTCGAGCGCGCGCGCGAGCGCAAGCTGCCCGTTGTCCTGTTCACGGCGAGCGGCGGGGCCCGCATGGAAGAAGGGATGCTCGCCTTGATGCAGCTCGCGAAAACGACGCAAGCCGTCGAGCGATTCCGCCGCGACGGTCTGTACTACATCGCGGTTCTCACCGATCCGACGACCGGCGGCGTATCGGCGAGCTTCGCCTTTCAAGCCCACGTCGTCGTTGCTGAAGCCGGCGCCGCGATCGGCTTCGCCGGACGGCGCGTGATCGAACAGACGATCCGGCAGAAGCTTCCCGAGAACTTCCAGCGGGCCGAGTTCTTGCTCGAGCACGGCGCGATCGACATGGTCGTGGAGCGCCCGAAGCTCAAGGAGACGTTGGTCCGTCTCCTCGACTACGGCGTCGGCGCCGCGCAAGGCGCCTCGCCGAACGGACGGGCGCGATGAACCCGATCGTCGATCGCGAGAAAGGGCTCATCGAGCTGGGGCGGCGGATCGAGGAGCTCAAGACGCTCAGCGCGACGCAGAACGTCGACCTTTCGACGCAGATCGCGGCCCTCGAAGCCGAGTATGCGAAGATTCAACAGGAGATCTTCGGATCGCTTACGCCGTGGCAGCGCGTCAACATGGCACGGCATCCGAAGCGTCCGACGGCGGCCGAGTACATCGCGAAACTCGACGCATTCGACGAGCTGCACGGCGACCGGTTCTTTCGCGACGATCCGGCGGTGATCGCCGGCTTCGCGAAGCTGCGAGGCCGGCGCGTCGTGGTCGTCGGCCAGCAGCGCGGTCGCGACACCAAGGAAAACGTGCGCGTCAATTTTGGGATGGTGACGCCGGAGGGCTACCGCAAGGTGCGGCGCCTTTTCGAGCTGGCGTCGCACCTCGGGCTCCCGATCGTCACCTTCGTCGACACGAAGGGCGCGGATCCGGGGATCGGCTCCGAGGAGCGCGCGCAATCGGAAGCGATCGCGTCGTGCCTGTACGCGCTCGCCGAGTCGCGCGTCCCCTCGGTTTCGACGATCGTCGGCGAAGGCGGCAGCGGGGGAGCGTTGGCCCTCGGCCTGACGGACCGAATCATCATGCTCCAGCACAGCATCTATTCGGTCGCGGGGCCCGAAGCGGCAGCGGCGATTCTGTTCAGCGACGCAACCAAAGCGCCGGAAGCCGCGGCCAGCTTACGCTTGACCAGCGACGACGCCGTTCTGCTGGGGATCGCCGACGAGGTGATCGGGGAGCCGCTCGGCGGCGCCCACCGCGACAAAGACGCGACGATCGAGCTCGTCTTGAATGCGATCGAGCGCCATCTCGCGGAGCTCGCGCCGTGGACGCCGGAGCGCTTGCAAGAGGCGCGCTATCGAAAATACCGTCAGATCGGTGCCTGGCGCGCGCGAACCGCGCCGAGCGAGCAAGGTCCGCGATGAGCGCTCGAAGATTGGTACGGCTCGGCGGTAGGGCGATCGTCGTGACGATCGTGCTCGTCTTCGCGACGCTCGTGGCAATTCAGTACGCGCGAGTTTTGCGCCGCAACGTGATTCTGGCCCGCTCGCTTGCGACGATCGATCGCGATATCGCCGCGCTCAAGCTTGCGCGCGAAGAGCGTTTGGCCAAAATCCGGCGGCTCGAAGATCCGCGTGGAGCGATCCCGGAGATCCACGACCGCCTACGTCTGCTCGGTCCCGACGAAGCGCTGATCTACATCCGCGGGCGTAAACCCGCAAGCAAGGCGGCTCCATGAGCGCAACGGTCTACGGAAACGTGATCAACCTGCACGCGATGGGCGCGACGATCCGTCTCGAGGACGGGCGGCTCGCCGCCGCGCCGCTCATCGATGTGGAAGCGCATCGAACGAGCTACCAACGCTCGCTCACCGCCCGCAAGCGGTTGCCCTTCACGGTGCGTGAAGAGCGCGCCGGCCGCTGCGCGATGCTCGCCGGGGCGTTGTTGGAAGAGCCGGCCGCCGCGACTCCGAGCGCGGCGCCGGTGATGCTGACCGACGACGCTTTCGAGGAACGGCTCGCAGATTATCTGCGCGAAACCGAGGAATGGGCGCCGCCCGATCAGCCGCAGCCCTTCGAGCGACATCTGACGCGCAAGCGGCGCCGTGCTGCACAGTTCCCAAACGAGACGGGTTCTTCCGGACAAAAGTATCGAGGCCGCTCCTAGCCCCTCGGCGAAGCCGCGGCTCGTGAGCAACGTGATCGACGCTGAAGTGCGTCCGGCCGCGCCGGCCCAGCCCGTAAAAGTCCCGGGCTGTTTCGTGCGCATTCAAGGGACGTACGGGTCGCTGCGCACTGCCGAGCAGCGCGTCGCGGACTTTATCCTCAAGCATCCCGAGGAGCTGATCTACCTCACGGTGACCGAGCTCGCCGAACGGACGGAGACGAGCGAGTCGACCGTCGTGCGGCTGTGCCAGAAGATCGGCTACAAAGGTTATCAAGAGTTTAAGATCGTCTTAGCGCGCGACCTCGTCGAACCGACCAATGCGATCTACGACCAAATCGAGCCGAGCGACGATCTCACGTCGCTCAAGCACAAAGTCTTTCAGGCTAACGGTCAGGCGCTGCAGGACACCCTCGAAGTCCTTTCGGAGCAAGATCTCGCCCGCGCGATCGACGCGATCGCCGCCGCTCGACGGGTCGAAATTTACGGCGTCGGAGGGAGCGCTCCGATCGCGCTCGATGCGTACCACAAGTGTCTCAAGCTGGGTATCCCGGCGATCGCGATCTCCGATTCGGATATGATGGCGATGTCCTCATCGCTGCTCCAGGGCGGGACCGTCGCGCTGGGGATCAGTCACACCGGAGCGAGCCGCGACGTCTGCGAGGCCTTGCACAACGCACGCGGTGCGGGAGCGACGACGATCTGCATCACCCACCGCTCCACGTCGCCGATCACGAAGGTCTCGGACATCAAGCTTTTCACCGCTGCAAAAGAGACGGCTTTCCGCAGCGATGCGATGTCGAGCCGGATTGCGCAGCTCTCGATCGTGGACACGATCTACGTAGGCGTCGCGCTCAAAGACTACGAGCGCGCGACGCGAACGGTCGCCCGCACCCGGCAGGCGACCGCGAGCAAACGCTATTAAGCGTTGCGGATGTCGCGCTTCATCCTGTCGACGCCGGCCTCGACGTCGTTCTTGAGCTCGTTCGCTGCGGATCCGGCTTTTTCACCCGGCGTCATCGCATCGCCGGCGAGATCGCGTTTTGCGCGTTCGCCTTCGGCGGCCGAGCGGTGACCGGCTTCGTCGATTCCGTCGCGAACGTTCTTAACAGTTTTGTCGATTTCGTTCTCGAAGCTCATATGAGATTACCCTCCCGATAGGACAATTGTCACTATACCCTTCGTAGCAGTTGCTATAAACCCGCGACCCTCGTGACGGACAAGCTTGCGCTCGTCTCGATCGGGACGAACTCGACGCGATTACTCGTCATCGATTCGGAGTGCGAGCCGCTCGTGCA
>JAFAMS010000259.1 GCA_019233165.1 Vulcanimicrobiota bacterium
TCGAAGCCGTCTTTGCGGCACCGGGGAACGCCGGAACCGCGAGCCGCGGCGACAATTGGAACATCGCGGCGACCGACGGCAAAGCGCTGGCGGAACACGCAAAGAAAGCGCGGATCGATCTCGTCGTGCTCGGTCCCGAGACTGCGATTGCGGCGGGCGTCGGCGATCGACTTCGCGAGGCCGGGATCCCGGTCTTCGGGCCAAATCGCTCGAGCGGTCGTCTCGAGTCGAGTAAGATCTTCGCAAAGCGCTTTCTCGAGCGACACCGGATCCCGACTGCGACGGCGCAGGTCGCACACTCGCTCCCGCAGGCGCTGGGGATCCTCGGCGATTGGCCGCATTTCGGCGTCGCGATCAAAGCCGACGGGCTCGCTGCCGGAAAAGGCGTCGTCGTCACGCCCGACCTCAAGACCGCCGGTGCGATCGTCGCGGATTGGTACGCGAACAGCGTCCCGGGCGGCGGAAGCGACGTTCTCTTCGAGGAGGTCCTCGAAGGCCGCGAGCTTTCGGTGTTTGCGATCTGCGACGGACGCGCGATGCTTCCGCTCGCCGCGGCCTGCGACTACAAACGCGCCGGCGAAGGCGATACGGGCCCGAACACGGGCGGGATGGGCGCCTACTCGCCGCCGGCGGGTTTCCCGGGTGACTATCTCGACGTCGTCCGCGAGAAGGTGATCGCGCCGACGTTGCGCGGCCTGCTTGCCGAGGGCGAAGAATACGTCGGCGTTCTTTATTGCGGTTTGATGTGGACCGCGGACGGACCGAAGGTGCTCGAGTTCAACGCGCGTTTCGGCGACCCCGAGACGCAAGCGTTGATGCCGCGCGTGCAAGGCGATTTTGCCCGGCTGCTGCAGAGCGCGGCGACCGGCGTCCTCGAGGCGGATACGGCGACGTTCGCGCGCGACGCGTGCGTCTGCGTCACGCTCGTCAGCAAGGATTACCCCAGCGCCAGCACGCCCGTTTCCGGCTTGCCGCCGACCCTCGAGCTCCCGGAGGACGCGCTCGCTTTTTGGGGATCGTCGAAACGGACGAACGGACGGGTCGACGCGGCCGGCGGCCGCGTTCTTACGGTCGCCGGAACCGGGAAGCACCTCAATGAAGCCCGGGTCCTCGCCTATGAGGCGGTCGCACGCGTCGAGGCGCAGTTCGGCTACCAGGCTGGATTATCGTTCCGGCGTGACATAGCGCGCACCCCATAGGGACGCCGTTTCGGCGGCGCCCCTGGCGGGGAAGCATCCGTTTGGATGCAACGCGACACCGTAAGCCGTCTCCTGAATGTAAGCGTCGAGGTCTCCGACGGGATCCCGGTCGTCCGCGTCGTCGGCGAGCTCGACATCTCGACGGCGCCGCAGCTCGACGAAGCGCTCACCTCCGTGTGGCAAGGCGATCCGTTCTCGACGATCGTCGTCATGAATCAATGCACGTACTGCGATTCGAGCGGGATGGGCATCTTGCTCAAGCACGCGCAACACGTCCCCAACCTCATCGTGGTCGCGCCCGCCGATTCGTTTCCTCGCAAGGTTTTCCACGTCGCGCGCGTCGAGGACCGTCTCGGCGTCGTCGAGACGCTCGGCGAAGCGTTTCGCAATGCCGAGCTCTTGCGAGGACAGCTTTAGGACAGCGGCGCGATCAGGTGGTGGTGCGCGGTGAAGCCGATCTTCCCACGCTGCGCGCCATGGTCCGTTCCGTCGCTGTGATAGACGAGCAAGATCGCATTCCGATTCGTTAGGCTTTCCGGCGTCGTTACGGTCAGCGAAGCCGAGCCGGCTGCATCGGCTTTGAACGAATTGCGCGTTCCCTCGCCGTCGAGGGGCGCGAACGTTACGCCGGACGATGAGAACGTGTTCTTGAACAAGCTGTAAACGCCGAAGACGATCAGGCGGCTAAAGTGCAGCGAGATCTCGCGCTGCGCGAGCTTCGCCGTCCCTTCGGCCGCAAGCCACTTCGAGCTCGTGAAACCGAGCCCGACCGCGTCCGCCGTGTACAGCGCGACGTTCTCTTCGTCCAGGCGTAACGGTCGAAGCCCTGCGAGATGCTCGATGCTCTGAGGCCCGACCCCCGCTACCGCCGTGGCATCGGCGACGAAGACTTGCGGATCGAGCGCCGGGCTCGTGTGGGTTTCTTTCGAGAAGAAGGCGCCGTGTGTCTGAAAGGTCAGGCTCGCCGAAGCCTCGGCAAGAACGACCCCTGCCAGACCGGTGATGAACTCGCTGCGAGAAAGCATCGATGCGGGTCGTTCACAGCGACGCCGCGCGTTCCTCGCAGAGCCGCGCTAGGCGGCCTTCCTCTCGCCGTCTTTGGCCGTAAAATCGTCGACGCGGCCGGTATGCGGGAGCGCCGGGTGCGAGCAGTGGGGACAGCCGCTGGGGACGCTCTGGGAGCGCCAGGACAGTTCGCAGCCGCTGCATCTCCACGCGTAGTGGAGCGCGCCGCGCGCGAGAATGAGGTCGGAGGCGAGGTAGGCGGACACCATCCGAGTCTGCCCTGCGCCGGGCCGAGTCACGCCTTGCGCCCGCACGCGCTCGCCGGTAAGCAAGCGTATCTCGCTTCGCTATGCAAGGCAAGCGCGGTCCGGTAACCCGTAAGGGCGGGGCCGTGTAGTATGGACCGAGATGTTCATGCAGCAGCGTCCCACCTACGCGCAAGTCCCCGCCGTCTCGACGGCTTCGCTTCTCGGCACGGTCCTGGGGATCACGGGGATCGCGTTCGTCGTCACCGCGATCGCCGCGTACGTTTTCCGCGGCGTATCCCCGACGGTCGGCCTGGTCGCGATGATCGCCGGCTTCCTCTTGCTCTTCGTGATGAGCGCGGTGCGCCGGAATCAGCAGACGGCGCTGTTGCTCTTCTACGCCTTCGCGTTCTTGTGGGGAATCGGGCTTGCGCCGACGATCAGCTACTACGTCGCGCGCGTCGGCCCGCAAGTCGTCTTCGATGCGGCGGCGACGACGGGGCTCGGGATGATCGTCCTCGGGCTGGTCGCGTACACGTTCAGCTTCGATTGGCGGCGCCTCTCGTCGCTCGCGTTCGGCCTCTTGATTGCGCTCTTAATCGTCGGTCTGGTCTCGATCTTCTTTCACTTCCTCCAGCCCGGTGCGTACGCATGGATGACGCTCGGCGTCTTCACGGTCTTGACGCTCGTCGACTTCGCGCGCATTCGCGCGGGCGGCGACGGCCTCACCGCCGTCGACCTCGCGATCTCGATTTATCTGGACGCGATCAACATCTTCGTCGCGCTGCTCCAGCTGATCGGCATGCGGAGGAGCGACGACTAACTAGCCGCCCCCGCGGCAACCGGGGACCCCCGCGCCGGGGTCTTGAAGGCTAGAAGCATGTGCGGTGTCGTCGGTATCTACGCGCCCGGCCGGGACGTGGCGCGTCTCGCGTATTTCGCATTGTACGCCCTCCAGCATCGTGGCCAGGAGTCGGCGGGGATCGCGGTATCCGACGGCCAGAAGATCGTCTCGCACGTCGAAATGGGGCTTCTCGGAGCGATCTTCGACGAGGAGATCCTCAGCCGGCTGCGAGGCTACCTGGCGGTCGGCCATACCCGCTATTCGACGACCGGCAGCTCCGTCGTCGTCAACGCGCAGCCGCTGCTCGAACAGAGCACGATCGGCGAATTCGTTTTTGCGCACAACGGAAATCTCACGAACCACGAATCCCTGGCCGAGACGCTCTCACCCGACTTGGTCCTGGTCGCGACCAGCGACTCCGAGGTCTTCTCGAAGAAGATCGTCGACAGCGACGCCGCAACGATGGAAGATCGTCTCGCCGCCGTGATGCAGCAGGCCGAGGGCGCGTACTCGTGCGTCGTCGGCACCGAGCGCGAGCTTTACGGTTTTCGCGATCCATGGGGCGTGCGGCCGCTGTGCTTGGGACAATTCGAGGGTGGCGGCTACGTGATCGCGTCCGAATCGTGCGCGGTCGCGACTGTCGGCGCCAAGTATCTGCGCGAGATCGAACCCGGCGAGATCGTCCGGATCGACGAAGACGGGCTGCATTCGCGCAAGATCGTGCGCGAAGAACCGCCGGCGCTCTGCATGTTCGAATACATTTACTTCGCGCGCCCGGATTCGAAGCTCAACGGGCGCTCGATCTATATGGCTCGCTACGAGATGGGGAAGCAGCTCGCCCGCGAGCACCCCGCCGATGCGGACGTCGTGATGGCGGTCCCGGATAGCGCGATCCCCGGTGGGATCGGATTCGCAACCGAATCGGGATTGCCGTACGTCGAGGGCTTGATCAAGAACCGGTACATCGGACGCACGTTCATCTCACCCGATCAGGCGATGCGCAGCCAAGGCGTCGCGCTCAAATTCAATCCTATCCTCGAGAATCTAGAGGGCCAGCGGGTCGTCGTCGTCGACGATTCGATCGTGCGCGGGACGACGACGCCGCGGATCGTGCGCTTGCTGCGCGACGTCGGAGCGCGCGAAGTTCACGTTCGAGTGACCTCGCCGCCGATCGTGAACCCGTGCTACCTCGGCGTCGATATGGCGACCCACGACGAGCTCATCGCAGCCAACCTTTCGATCGACGAGATTCGACGAAAGATCGGCGCCGATTCGCTCGGTTACCTCAGCTTAGAGGGGCTCGTGAAGTCGACGGGACGGCCGCAAAACGAATTTTGTCTCGGCTGCCTCAACGGCGCCTATCCTAGGATCCCGGCGCTGGCCGAACCGATCGCGGTCCGATAGGGATCGCCATCATCAGCAGCATGTGACCGAGGTCGGGCGCCGCGCGGCCGCCGCGCGCGCCGGCGTGCCCCTGCATCGACGCCTGCATCGCCGCTCGCGTCTCATCGTGGATCTTCCCGATCGCATCCTTCTCTCCAGGTGAGAGCGCGGCGTTCAATTTTGCCGCAGCGCCGTCGACGTCGGGAGTCGGCGAGATCGCAAGCTGGCCCACGAGGTTTGCGAGCAACGTCCGATGTTCGGGCGTGAGCGCCGCGAGCACCTTGGCGCGCTCTTGCTGATGGAGCTGCATCATCTGCTGCCAATCGGCGCCGGGGGGAGCCGCCATCGGCGGCGGTGGCGCCACGGGCGGTGCCGGCTGCGCGAGCGCTGCGACCGGGACGATTAACGCAGCGCCGAGCGCTGCGATGAAAAATCTGTTCATGCCCGGACTGTAACCCGGCGCGCCTGGGAGTATCCTGGTAGCGTCCTTAGGGTTGCGTCGATGCGGGCGGATCGCTCGCGGGAAACGATTCGGCGACCTCTTCGTCGTACGGATCTAAGCCTTCATCGACGTCGAGGTCATCCGGCGGAGTCGTCGAGTTCTGGTCCATGGACCAGACTTACCCTAGCGGCGCTGGACGCCTTTGAGCAGCGGCGAGATCCCGGCGATCGCTCGTGCGGCCACGACCGCCGGGATCGGAACGCCGGCGACGACGAGATCGACCGAGTCGAGGACCATGTGGAACGTCCAGTCGATAAAGCGTCGCATGCCCGTAGGATACGCGCCCGGGACTGGGAGCGTACTGAGCCGGGCATGAGAGTTCGATTACAACGAGATGAGCGGCTCAGCTTAGGCCATGCCGCACCCAGACGCAGCCCTGATTGATCAGCGAGAATCCGCGCTCGAGATCGACATGCGCGTGGTAATATTCTTCGTTCCACTTCACGACGTACTCGCCGGTGCGCTCGAGGGGCTTACATTCCACTTGCTGAGCGAGGTCCGCCGGGTGCATTGCGTGTTGGTGAGAGACCGCGCATACTCCGATCACCTCGGCACCCAGTCGAACGTGAAGGCGGAGCCAATGGTCGCGGTACTGGCCGTCGTCACGTTTTTGCAGGGCGAACTCTTCGTACGGCATCGCGACGTTTTCGAGCGCGTAGCGCGTCGGCAGCCGCAACGGAATGATGAGATCGCGCAGTCCTGATTCGACCGCGAGTCGTTTCATCTCCGTAACGACCTGAGCAGCCCACCCGTATTCTCGAAACGCCGGGTCGACGAGGATGAGCAAACCAACGAGCGTCGTCGGAGTTTCCGAGCGCAGGATCGACTCTTCGTAGCTCTGCCTGATCGCTCCGATCCATCCCCTCGGCAACGTCGCCGGATCCTCGTTCCAACGCAAGCGCGTCGTAATTCCGTGAGCCACAAGTTGCGTGTCGGACTCGCGCTGCGCTGCGGTATGAAAAGCGATCCAGTCTAGCGCGGTCTCGCCGAACATGTTCGGCCCCATGCGAAAGTTGCTCATGTCGGGAAACGTGCGACGCACGTCGTACATCTCCAGGAAATCGCGCATCGCTCCCGTGGCGCCCCGCTCGAAATGGCGGACCAGCTCATAGAGCGTGTAGTTCTCGAAGCTGACGCAGCGGTGGCCGGGCTGGGCGGCAAGCTCCGCGTCCCGTATCCGCCGGACGCCGTAGTGCGCGCGAATTCGCTCTTGTTGCGCCTGCTTTCGAAAGCCTAGT
>JAFAMS010000350.1 GCA_019233165.1 Vulcanimicrobiota bacterium
GACGAGCTCTTCGTCCCAGGCAGCGAAGCGCGCACCTCCGAGGTTCCCGGCCGCGGGTGGATGTGGTATCTCGACAAGTTGCTCAAACGCTACGACGCGCTGCGCGTGCAGCCGCGTCGCGACGAGGCACGCCGGGCCGTCGTGCAGTGGATCGTCGAACGCCAAGAGCTCGACGGAAGCTGGGGCGGGATTCAGCCGCCGTGGGTCTATTCGCTGATCGCGCTTTCGATCGAGGGCTTCTCGCTCGAGCACCCCGTGATGCGAAAAGGCTTGGCCGGGATGGAGCGCTTCGTCATCGACGACGAGCGCGGCTGGCGCTTTCAAGCATGCATGTCGCCGGTTTGGGACACCGCTTGGGCGATTCGCGCGCTCGCGGCTGCGGGGTTTCCCCGCGACCATCCGGTCTTGCGGCGCGCCGTCGACTGGATGCTCGCCGAACAAATCGCGCCGGATGCGCCCGGCGATTGGCAGATCAAATGCAAGGGCGTCCCGTGCGGCGGCTGGGCGTTCGAATTCGACAACGACGGCTATCCCGACATCGACGACACCGCGGTGATCGTCTGCGCCCTGCTCGAAGGCGGCGAACCGGAGCGCGTTCGCACCGCGAATGCGCGCGCGCGCGACTGGGTTCTTGCGATGCGCTCGAGCAACGGCGCATGGGGCGCGTTCGATCGCGACAACGATCGGGAGCTCGTCTATCGCATGCCGTTCGCCGATTTCGGCGCCCTGATCGATCCGCCGACCGAAGACGTCACCGCGCACGTCTTGGAGATGCTCGCCGGTCTCGGTTACGACCGCAACGACCCGATCGTCGCGCGTGGGCTGCAGTATCTTCGCGAGACGCAGCGGCCCAGCGGCGCGTGGTTCGGACGGTGGGGGGTAAACTACGTGTACGGGACGTGGTGCGTGATCTCGGCTCTGGCCGCGCTGCGCACCGGCGACGACATGCTCGAGCGCGCCGCCGCCTGGCTGGTCTCCGTCCAGAATCCGGATGGCGGATGGGGCGAGAGTTGCCACTCCTACGTCGACGAGTCGTTCGCCGGAGTCGGCGCGAGTTCGGCCTCCCAGACGGCCTGGGCCGTGAACGCGCTGCAACTCTCGGGCCGGCCGGAGCATCCTGCCTGTCGGCGGGGACTCGATTACCTCGCCCGCACCCAGCGGCCCGACGGGACCTGGGACGAGCCGTACTACACGGGAACCGGTTTCCCGCGCGATTTCTACATTAACTATCACCTGTACCGGCATCTCTTCCCCCTCACGGCGCTCGCCTTCGACCGGCAGCACGCCGCTCGGAGCGCGGGAGGGGGCGGCTCGGTGCTACCGCCCGAAAAGGTAACGACATGAGCATCCCGCTGCAACAAAAATTCGCCGTCGGCAAGTACGTGCTCGAGAAGCGGTTGCGCGGGATCGAGAAGTTTGCGTTGGTCCTACAGCTCGAACCGCTCTATCAGTGCAACCTCGAATGCGCCGGTTGTGGGAAGATCCAGCATCCGACCGAGATCTTGCGCAAGCGGCTGACCGTCCAGGAGTGCGTCGACGCGGCCGAAGAGTGCGAGGCGCCGGTCGTCTCGATCGCCGGCGGCGAGCCGCTGATCCACGACCAGATTCACGAGATCGTCGCCGCCCTCGTCGCGCGCAAGCGCTTCGTGTACTTATGCACGAACGCGATCCTGATGCGGCGCAAGCTCGACCTCTTCGAGCCGTCCGTCTACTTCGCGTGGTCGATTCACATGGATGGCGTCGGCGAACGTCACGACGAGGCGGTCTGCCGCAGCGGCGTCTTCGAGAAGGCGGTCGAAGCCGTCCGGGAAGCGAAAGCGCGCGGCTTCCGCGTGACCACGAACACGACGTTCTTCGATCGCGATACCCCGCGCACGATTCGCGAGACGCTCGACTATCTCAACGACGAGCTCGGCGTCGACAACATGCAGATCGCGCCCGGGTACGCCTACGAGAAGGCGCCCGACCAGGAGCACTTCCTCGGGGTCGAACGGACGCGCGCGATCTTCCGCGAGGCCTTCGCCGACGGGCGGCGGCAAAAATGGCGGCTCAACCACAGCCCGCTCTACCTCGACTTCCTCGAAGGAAAGATCGACTTCGATTGCACCGCGTGGGGGATTCCGTCGTATTCGGTCCTGGGCTGGCAGCGCCCGTGTTATCTGATGTCCGACGCGCCGTACGCGCGCAGCTACAAAGAGCTCGTCGAAGAGACGGAGTGGTCGAAGTACGGTCGCGGACGTCACGAGAAATGCGAAAACTGCATGGCGCATTGCGGGTACGAGCCGACCGCCGTGATGGCGACGACCGGTTCGATCAAGGAGGCCCTCCGCGCAGCCGTCGCGCGATGACCTCGTCTTCGTAACCGGCGCCACCGGGTTCGTGGGAAGTCACGTCGTGCGCGAGCTGCGCGCGGCGGGATATCGCGTCCGCGCGCTCGTGCGCGGCAGCGGCGTCCGCATCGGCGACTGCGAGACCGTCGCCGGCGATCTCGAGCGGCCCGGCGCGTTCGCGCACGCGCTCGACGGCTGCCGCTTCCTCGTGCACTGCGCGGCGCTGTACTCGTTCGCGCCGGGCGACCGGGCGGCGATGCGCGCCGTCAACGTCGCCGGAACCGAAAGTTTGCTCGCGGCGGCACATATCGCAGGGATCGAACGCGCGGTCTTGACCTCCAGCTCGGCAACCGTCGGCCCCGCGCACGGCGGCGAGCCCGCGACCGAAACGTCGCACGCCGAGGCGGAACGCTCGCCGTCGAGTTATCACGCGACGAAGGTCGCGCAAGAGCGCGTGGCGTTTTCGAGCCGCGTTCCCGTCGTCGCGGTCCTGCCGACCGCGCCGGTTGGCCCCAACGATCATAAACCGACGCCGACCGGTGCAATGATCGTCGACTTCGCGCGCGGGCGGATGATCGCGAAACCGCCGCCGGGCGGAATGAACGTCGTCGCGGTCGAGGACGTCGCGCGCGCGCACGTGGCCGCGCTGCGCGCCGGCCGGCCGGGGGAACGCTATTTGATCGGCGGCGAGAACCTCACGCTCGACAGGTTGTGGGAGATGCTTTCCGAGGTCACCGGCCGGCCGGTCCCGCAGGCGCGCGTCCCGACGCCGGTTCTCTACACGATCGCCTACGTCGACGAGCTGCGCTGTTTCATCCGCCGCGACGCCAGACCGCTCGCGCCGCTCGAAGGCGTTCGCATGGCGCACGAGCAGATGTTCGTCGACTCCTCGAAAGCCGAGCGGGAGCTCGGCCATCGCGCGACGCCGGTTGCGGCCGCACTCGAACGCGCCGTCCGCTGGTATCGTGACCGCGGCTACTTCCGCAACACCGCTTGATCCGTGATCGTCGTGACCGCGACGCGTTTCGAAGCGTTCGCCGCTCGCCGCGAGCTTCGCAGCGCACGACTCGCGCGCGTCGGCGTCGGCAAGGGCTTGCGCTCCGAAGAGACGCTCGTCAGCTGCGGACTCGCCGGAGGTCTTCGCGACGATCTCGCCACGGGGACGGTTCTCGTTCCGCGCGAGGTGCAGCGCCCCAGCGGCGAGCGAGTTGCGTGCGACCCCGAGCTCGTCGAGCGCCTCGCCGCGGCGTCCCGAACACTCGGCCTCGAGCCGCGGTCCGAGCCGCTCGTGACACGCACGACCCTCGTTCGCGGCGCGGAGCGAGCACGCTGGGCGCAGTGCGGATTCGCCGGCGTCGACATGGAGACGGGTTCGCTCGTCGCGCCGCGCCTCGCGGCGGTTCGCGTCGTGCTCGATACGCCGAAGCGCGAGCTGGACTGGCGGGCGCTCTGGGTCCCCGCCGAAGCCTGGCGCTGCGCGCGGCTCGCGGCACGCGTCATCGCCATCGCATTCCCGCCTCCGGAGCTTGACGATGCTTGAACTCGACCGCCCTTCCCCGACCGTCGCCGAAGCGCTCGAGACGCGGCGCTCGACGCGCGCTTTCCTGTCGACCCCGGTCTCGCGGGAAACGATCGTCGAGATCCTTCGCCTGGCGTCGCGCGCGCCGAGCGGCTCGAACATTCAGCCGTGGCGGGTGCACGTCGTCACCGGCGAACCGCTGCGGCGGCTCGGCGACGCGATGCAACGCGCCTACCTCGCCGACGAGCCGGGACACGCGCGCGAATACGACTACTATACCGATCCGCTCTTCGAGCCGTATCTCGGCCGGCGGCGCGCGTGCGGCTGGGGACTCTACGGGCTCTTGGGCATCGCGCGCGGCGAGAAAGATCGGATGAAAGCGCAGCGCGCCAAGAACTACAACTTCTTCGGCGCCCCGGTGGGGATGGTGTTCTCGATCGACAAGCGGCTGGAGATAGGGAGCTGGATGGACTACGGGATGTTCTTGCAGAGCATCATGCTCGCCGCGCGCGGCTTCGGCTTGCATACGTGTCCGCAAGCGTCGATTGCCGAATTCCCGCGGATCGTTCGCAGCCACCTTGCAATCGGCGACGACTTCACGGTCGTCTGCGGGATGGCCCTGGGCTATCGCGATCCACAGGCCGAGGTTAACGGTTTTCAGCCGGAGCGTCTTGAGGTCGAGGAGTTCGCTACGTTCGTGTAACGCCGAGCTCGGCCAGAATCTCCGCGGTATGCTCGCC
>JAFAMS010000358.1 GCA_019233165.1 Vulcanimicrobiota bacterium
GACGATGACGGCGCTGGGAACGCAGAGCAATCAGCTCTCGCTCACCGCCGGCGACGTCACGATCGTCGTTCGCCTCGTCGACGGCCAGTATCCCAATTACCAGCAAGTGATTCCGGCGAAGTTCGATCGTTCGGTGACGGTCAACACGACCGCTTTGATCGGTGCCCTCCGGCGTGCCGAGCTCGTCGCCGGCGATCGCGCGAGCAT
Organism: Vulcanimicrobiota bacterium; assembly: GCA_019233165.1. Classification (GTDB taxonomy): domain Bacteria; phylum Vulcanimicrobiota; class Vulcanimicrobiia; order Vulcanimicrobiales; family Vulcanimicrobiaceae; genus JAFAMS01. Next base: position 208 of record JAFAMS010000358.1, read on the forward strand.
GGTGAAGATCGCCGTCGGCAACCAGAATCTCGTGATCACCGCAAACTCCGACGTCGCCGGGAACGCCTTCGAAGAGCTCGAGGTCGAGCAAGCCGGCGAAGACCTGACGATCGCGTTCAACGCGCGGTATCTCGTCGAGATCCTCACGCACGTCGACTCGCCGCAGGTCGTTCTGGAGTTCTTAGGCCCGCTCTCGCCCGCCGCGATCCGGCCGCTGGAGCCGGTCGCCGGGAGCACGCTGCTCTACGTCTTGATGCCGCTCCGGCAGTAGGGACGCACGGCGGGTGCTCCTCGAGCATCTGACGCTCGCGAACCTTCGGAACTATCTCTCGCTCGAGTTTGGGCCGGCGCCCGGCGTCAATCTGCTCGTCGGCGCGAACGCGCAAGGGAAGAGCAACCTGCTCGAAGCGATCGCCCTGCTCGGGACCGGGAAGTCGTTCCGCACGACGCGCGAGTCGGAGCTGATCCGCCGCGGTGCGCCGCTGGCGAGCGTGAGCGGAACGGCGCGCGTCGGTGCGGCTCGGCCGATCGCGATCAACTTGGCCTGTACGATCGTCGCGGGCGCCGGCGGGACCCGCAAGCAGTACACGCTCAACGGTGAGGGCGTACGCTACGCCTCGTTTTTGGGAAGCGTCAAGACGGTCACGTTCGTCCCATCCGACCTCTCGCTCGTCGCCGGCAGCCCGTCGCTGCGCCGGACGATGTTGAACGAAGCACTCTCGCTTGCGGACTCCCGCTACTATCGCCATCTGGCGGCGTATCGAAAAGCCCTCACGCAAAAGAACGCGCTCTTGCGCGGAGCGATCCCGCCCGACCCCGATTTGCTCGCGGTCTACGACGAAGGGCTCGTCCGCGAGGGGACCGCGCTCATCCTCGCGCGCCGGCACTACGTGGCGGCGCTCGGCGAGGTTGCCTCGAGCGTTCACGGGCACTGGATCCATGGTGAGCGGCTCGAGCTGCGCTACGCACCGAACGTCTTCTCATACGGCGCACAAGCCGTGACGCCGACCGAAGACGCCGTCGCGGCGGCGTTCGTGGAGCGCCTCGCCGAGCAGCGAGCGGCGGAAGCAGCGCGAAAAGTCAGTCTCGTGGGCCCGCACCGCGACGACCTCGTCTTTACGCTCGACGGCGAGCCGCTGGCGACGTACGGCTCGCAAGGGCAGCACCGCACCGCCGTGCTCGCACTCAAAGTCGCCGAATACGCCGTCCTGAGCGACCGCACCGGCGAGGCGCCGATCCTGCTTCTCGATGACGTCTTCTCGGAGCTCGACGCGGATCGTGCGACGGCGTTCGTCGGCGCGCTCTCCGGCGTGGAGCAAGCGTTTATCACCGCGACGCAGCCGCCGCGCGCGCTGAAAACGCAAGCCGAGGAAACCGTCGTGTGGCGGGTCGAGGCCGCGCGCCTGCGGCGATGCTGACGCCGCTCCGCCGCGCGCTCGGCGAGTGGTCGCCGCGCTCGGGACCGCGTTCCGAGTCGCGGGACCAAGCGCTCGGCGCGATCGTCGCGCTTTGGACGGAAATCGTCGGCGAAGACGTCGCGCGTCATGCGATCCCGCTCGAGCGCACCGGCAGCGCGCTGCTCGTCCTCGTGAGCTCGAGCGCGTGGAGCAACCAACTCTCCCTGCTGGCGGGTCATGTCATCGGCGCGCTGCGTGAGGCCGGCGTTTCCGGTATCGAGAGCCTTCGCTTTCGAGTCGGAAAATCGCGGCAGCGAACGCGAACGAGCCGCGCCGACGGGGAGACGTCTGGAAATGGGATCGGCGGGGTCGTCGAGCAAGGCATGGGCGAAGGTCCGGCGGTTCGGAGCGCTCCCGAAACCGCCGAAGAAGCGCTGGCGCGACTTCGCGAGCGAATCACTCTTGCGCGGGATGCAAAGCGAGCGCGCGGGTGGAATCAGTGTGAAGAGTGCGGCGCGCTGTCGAACCCGGATCCGGACCGAAATCGGTGTGCGCCGTGCGCGTCGCGACGTGCGGCCTTGCGCTCCGCGCACGTTCAGCGGCTGATGTTCGACGCGCCGTGGTTGGGTTTCGCCGGGACCGCCGAGCTGGTCGCCGAGCTGACCCGCCGGGAGTATGAAGCTAATCGAGGAGTCTTATTGGGACGCTGGTGGGAAACGTTACAACGGGCGGCGACTGCCGGAAAGCTCGGCTCCGACGGATACGAACGCCAGATTGCGAGCTCGTATCTACTACTGCGGACCGGCTGGGAACCGGAGCGAATCACGCCGGCGATCGCGCGCAACGAGCTCGGCGACAAACTGTACGAATTGATCTACGGACACCATAACGATAGTGCAAGAATATAGCGCCGAAGAGATCCAAGTATTACGCGGGCTGGAGGCCGTCCGCAAGCGTCCGGGCATGTACATCGGGAACACCAGCGAGCGCGGCTTGCATCAGCTCGTCTACGAGGCCGTCGACAACGCAGTCGACGAGGCGCTGGCCGGATTCGCTACCGAGATCAAGGTCACGCTCGGCAAAGACAACTCTTGCATGGTCGAGGACAACGGTCGCGGGATTCCCGTCGACATCCACGCCGACGAGCGGAAGCCCGCCGTCGAAGTGGTCATGACGATGCTTCACGCCGGCGCGAAATTCGGGAAGGGCGGCTACAAGGTTTCGGGCGGCCTGCACGGGGTGGGAATCTCGGTCGTCAATGCGCTCTCCGAGAAGATGGTCACGCAAGTCAAGCGTGACGGGATCCTGTACGAGATCAAGTTCGAGCGCGGTGAAACCGTCCGCAAGCTCAAGAAGCTCGGCCCCGCGACGGGCACCGGCACGATTCAGTGGTTCGTCCCCGATTCCGAAGTCTTCGACACGGTCAAGTTCAGCTCCGAGATCCTGCAGCGCCGGCTGCGCGAGCTGGCCTTCCTCAATCAGGGGTTGCGCATCGAACTGCGCGACGAGCGCGTCGATCCGCCAAAGATCCGCGTCTACCACTACGAGGGCGGAATCGTCAGCTTCGTCGAGTACCTCAACGAGAACAAGGACGCGCTGCACCCGGTGATCGCGACGCACGGCGAGCGCGACGGCGTCCTCGTCGAGGTCGCGATGCAGTACGTCGACGCGTATAACGAGCTGGTCCTTTCCTTCGCGAACAACATCAATACGACCGAAGGCGGGATGCACTTGATCGGATTCCGCACGGCGATCACCAATGCGGTAAACGCCTACGCGCGCAAGCGCGGGATGCTCAAGGAGAACGAAGGCTCGCTTTCGACCGACGATTGCATGGAGGGTTTGACTGCGATCGTCTCCGTGAAATTACAAGAGCCGCAGTTCGAGGGACAGACGAAGACCAAGCTCGGGAACGCCCGGGTGCGTCCCATCGTGTACGCGCTCGTAGGCGAGCGGCTCGAGTTCTTCCTCGAAGAGAACCCCAAGTTCGCGCGTGTGATCGTCGACAAGTGCATGCAAGCTTCGCGCGCGCGAGAGGCGGCGAAGAAAGCGCGGGATCTGTCGCGGCGCAAGAGCGCGCTCGACGGCTCGGGGCTCCCCGGAAAGCTCGTCGATTGCAAGAACACCGACCCTTCGCAGAGCGAGATCTTCCTCGTCGAGGGCGATTCGTCCGGCGGCACGGCCAAGGGCGGCCGCGACCCGAATACCCAAGCGATCCTGCCGCTCCGTGGGAAGATCCTCAACGTCGAGAAGGCGCGCTTGGACAAAGTACTCTCGAACGAAGAGATCCGCACGATGATCACGGCGCTGGGCACCGGCTTCGGCGACGAGTTCAACGCCGAGAAGCTGCGTTACCACAAGATCATCATCATGACCGACGCGGACGTCGACGGCTCGCACATCCGCACGCTGCTGCTCACCTTCTTCTATCGCCAGATGAAGGGGCTCATCGAGAAGGGCAACGTCTTCATCGCGCAACCGCCGCTCTACGGCGTGAAGCGCGGAAAGAACACGACGTATCTCTACAGCGAGGACGAGCTCAAGGCGTTCTTCGCCAAGAACGGCGAAGGCGACTACAGCGTCCAGCAGTACAAGGGTCTGGGCGAGATGGACGCGGACCAGCTCGCCGACACGACGATGGAGCCTCACAAGCGGCGGCTGCTGCAAGTGCAGCTCCAAGATTTCGACGGCGACGAGGAAGAGGTCGAGCGAACCTTCGTGACGCTGATGGGAGACAAGGTCGAGCCGCGCAAGCTCTTCATTCAAGAGAACGCGCGCAACGTGACCAACCTCGACCTCTAGGCGGAAGTTGCCGGGAGCCGGCCCGCGGAATCGTTACGCGGTCTAGATGAAACCCGGGACCGGATTCACCTTGCGCCGCCGGAGCGTCGCGCTCGGCGTTGCGATCGCGTTCGTTTTGGCCGTTCTTTGGCTGGGGCGCGACCGGCTCATCGCATTCGGACTTTCCGCCGGCCTGCGGCTTGCGACCGGGTATTCTCTGCAGATCGGGAAGGCGCAGTTCGGTAGCGCGCACGCGGCGCTCTTCGACGTTCGCGTGACGCGCCGAGGCGAGCCGGTCCTCGACGCCCGGCGAATCGACGTCGACTACGCGCTGCGCGACGTGTTCCCGGGAGGCGAGCACCGCTACGGCTTCGTCGGACTCGCGATCAATCGGCCGCATCTCTATCTGATCCGTCATCGCGACGGTTCGTTCAACGTCGCCTCACCCGGCGGGCAAGCGGTCCCCACAACGACGCGCCGGGTTGCGACGCCGTACTTTTTCACCGCCCGAGTGACCGGTGGCTCGCTCGACCTCATCGATGCGACGAACCCCGATCCGTCGGGCCGCAGCGTGCGCTTCGAGGGCCTCCATGGAGCGGCGTCCGTCAAGACGGACGAGCGCACGCGGTACCGTTTCGACGCGGAACTCGTCGAGGGTCGACGCGCGTATCCGTTGCACGCAGGCGCGACGATCGACGTCCCACGCGGTTACGGCGTCCACCGCTTTACGATCCCCGATCTGCCGCTGCGCGGTCTCGGCAATTTCTTGATCGACTCCAACGTCGCCCAAGTCCGCGCCGGGCACTTGCGCGACCTCGACGTGCGCTTGTACGCGCTGGACCTGCGCGCCGACGAGCCGGTCGACTATCATCTGGGAGGACGCGCGTACCTGGACGGCGTCGGAATGAAGCTCGACGTCTTGACCAAGCCGGTCGTCGGGATGCGCGGTGAGATCGTCTTCGCCGACGGGGCGATCGCGATGCCGCGAATCGACGGTCAAATCGGGACGACGGCGCTGCGCGGCGCCGGCGGAATGTACGACTTTTCGAACCCGCAGTTCCGCTTGGCGGTCACGACGCGCGAAGATCTGAGCGTCCTGCACCGCGACTTCAACTTTCTCAAGACGGAGCCGCTCGCCGGTCCGCTCGCGGCGAACTGTCTCTTGAAAGGCGATGTCGGGAACCCGCTGATCCTCGCCGACGCGAGCTCGCCGCTGGTGACGTACGGAACGATCCCCGTTCGCGAGTTCCGGGCATCGATCGGCTACCACGACGGCGTCGTTATCGCGGGCGGCGTGACGGCGCGCGTGGGGAATATCGCGACCCGCGTCGCCGGACGGTTTCTGACATCGGCGAAGGACGTCGACGTCAGCCTCGCGCTCGAAGCGCGCGCGCCCGCCGGCGCGATGCCGTACCTCGACCGCCTCGCGCCGCACGCAGCCTCGCAGATGACGCTCGTCGGGAACGGTCAAAACTTGCTCGTCGACGCGCGCGGGCTCGTCGACGCCGAAGGGAACGGTGAGAGCGCCTCCGGGCTGTTCGCGCTGAACCCGCATGCGGTCGGCGAGCTTGGGCCGTTTGCGGTGCGGCAAGCCGGCGGCGGAGCGCTCGACGGCGCGTTCGTCATCGACCGCGAGCGCG
>JAFAMS010000392.1 GCA_019233165.1 Vulcanimicrobiota bacterium
TAGTGCTGCAGCTCGTGCGCGAGCGCGCGCGGCATGTCCGTAGCGAGCCAATACTGCGGATTGTGCAGCGGGACGCCGGCGATGGCCGGATTCCTGTCGCCGCCGATGACGAGCAGCGGGAGCTCGTTTGAGACCGGGCGCGGGATCGCCGTGCAGTTCAGCATGCCTTGCGGGAACAGGTTGCCGGAATAGAAGTAGCCGCCTTCGCCGTTCTGCGTCAGGACGTCGGTGATCAGCACGTGAATGTGCGGATCGGTTCCGGTGAGGTCGGGGACGGGACCGTACGCGTTCTGCGGGAGCGGGTTTGCGTTTGCGTCGCACTGACCGTACTGCGTGACGTTGGCCGGCGCGAACGCAGGACCGAACGCTTGCGTCTCGATCGCGAAGTAGCGATCGAAGTTCGTCGCGGCCGCGGTGAAGTACGATGCGTCCGGAAACTCGGCGGGATCTGCGAGCGCGGCATCGTCGACCCAAACGTAGGCGTGTTGCGAGATCGCTTGCAGCGTCGCGCTGACGTTCACGTAGCAAACGTAATTCGCGACCGGATTGGGACAAGCGCTCCCAAGGTTGGCGTTCAGCGCGCCGCCGATCGGAACGTAGAGGACTTTGAAGCTGCGCCGGTCGCCGAGGTTCGCCTTCGCGCTCCGCGCGAGCGTCGAGAGCGGCCGGCGCAGCTGCGGCAGCGCTTCGAGCGCGCGCTCGACGCCGATCGTCGCCGGCGGCAGCTCGCGGAAACCGTCGAGGGCGAGCGCGCGATGCGCTTGCGCGATCGCGTCCGTGCTGCGCGCGACGGCCATCGGCGCCGCGCCGGCGCTCTCGCTCGCGACGATTTGGAACTGCGCGAGGTTCGACGGCGCGGGGAGCCGCGTCAGCTCGGGGGTCGCGGGCTGGGACGCCGACTGGACGATGAAGACGGCGCCCGAAGCCCCTCCGGGGAGGGTTGCCGCGAGCGAGCCGTTCGAGGCACCGAACGTCGTGACCGGCCCTGAGGAGGCGAAGGCGGACGGAGCGGGCACGGGCCCCGATGCGCTCCCCCCGCCGCCGCAGGCCGTGGCTGCAAAGCAGGCCAGGAGAGCCCCTAGTCGTTGACTGTAACGATATATCGCTATAGTATCGCGATAGGTCGCTTTAACGGCCTGAAAGGATGCTTGAGAAGCCATGTTCGCCGGATTTCGAGACAAGGAAAGGATACTGAGCCATATGCGACGCCGGTTCCGCCGAGGGTGGGGTGACTTCGAGTTCGCCGACTGGGGCAACGAACGCCGGATGCGGCGGGGGGACGTGAAGTTCCTAATCCTCGAGACGCTGCGCGAGCGGCCGATGCACGGCTACGACGTGATGCGCACGCTCGAAGAGCGGCACGAGGGCCGCTATCGTCCGAGTGCGGGCTCCGTCTATCCGACGCTGCAAATGCTCGAAGACGGCGGCTTCATCGCAAGCGAGATGGTCGACGGGAAGCGCGTCTACGCGATTACGGATGCGGGCCGCAAACTCATCGACGAGCGCGGAACGGTTGAAAGCGACGACGAGCGCGACGAGTTCGCCGAGATGCGCGAAGCGTTCGGCGTGGCCAAGCGTTTCATCCGCGCGGCACACGACGGGCTGCACAATCCGCAGACGCGCGAGCGCGTCATGCACGTTATCGACGACGCGCGCAAAGAGATCTACAAGATCCTCGCCGACGACCACGACTGACGATCGCCGGCGCTTACTGCGCCGATGCGATCGTCAGGTTCGTCGGATCGAGCTTGTAGGTTCCGGCCGCGACGAGATGGTTTGGCGTCGCGCAGATCGGGCTGTTGTTCGGCCCCCATATGATGACCAGATCCGGCGGGCCGCACTGCACTTGCGTGAGCTGATATTGCTTGAGCAGCTGCGCGCCGGGGCTATCGGGAGCGACTTGGTACGACTGCGTCTCTTTGCCCGTCTCCTCGTCGGTTAGCTCGCCGAGGATGACCGCGGTTCCGACGCCCACCGCCCATGGTCCCCAAAAGCCGCCGCCCCAGTAGTACGGAGCCGGAGCCCACACGACGCCGCCGTTCCATCCCCACGCGGGATAGGGCGGATATGCCGGAGGCAACGCCGGTCCGGTGATGCTTCCGGGCGGTCGTCCGGGGCCGCCGGGTCTGCCCGGCCGACCGGGTCCACCAGGGCCACCAGGGCCGCCGGGGCCTCCGATTCCCCCGGGTCCCCCCGGACCGCCAATCCCTCCCGGGCCGCCGGGCCCACCGGGCCCACCGATCCCCCCGGGACCTCCGATCCCGCCGGGGCCCCCTGGCCGATTTCCCGGACCGGACGGCAGCGTCGAAGGCCGTCCGCCGGCCGCGATGTCGCGGTTGAAATCGAAGCCTCCGCCGGAGGGACCGCGAGAGGGCATTTGCGCCGGCCGGGACGGCGCCGGGCGGGACATCCCGCCACCGCCTCCGCGCATCCCGCCGCCGCCACGACCGCCGCCACCGCCGCCCCGTCCTCCGCGAGCATCGCTTACCAGTGGCGCGAGCGCGAGAAGTGCCGCGAGACCGAACGCGATAGGGGCCCTCACGGCTTACCGTCCAGCGTTCCGGTCATCGAGACGAACGTCCCGATCTTCGTCGAGATCCCCATCAGAATGCCGTTTGGCGGGACCTCGGTCGACGAGAGCGGCAGGTGTTGTTTCGTCTCAGTTTGGTTAATGTAGACCGTGCCTTGCTGGAAGTCCAGCGCTCGGGTCTTACCGTTTTGCTGCAGCGTCATACTGTAGGGCAGGCAGCGCAACATCTTGTTCGCCATCGTGCAGGCCGCGCGCTCGATGAGCAACGTCCCTTTGCCGTCGGCGGTCGTAATCAGGAGACGTTTGTTCCCAGCTTTGATCGCCTCGTCTTCATAAGTTTGAACCGAGCCGTCGGCCTGCTGCACGCGCATGGTGCCCTTCGCGCCGGCCGCGACGGGTACGACGACGATAAAAGCGGCCGCTGCAAGGAGCAGCCCCACAATTCTTCCCATGCGGTCCCCTTCGAGCCGGCATCGCAGTCCGCCTCGATTTCCTGTGACGCCGGTCGCCTAGGTCCGGTGTTCTCTCCACACTAAGAACCGCGCATGTGAAACGACTTCTCCTCGCACTCTTGATGCTTCTGCCGGCTGTCGCGAACGCGCAGCCTGCAGTCGTGCCCGCGCTCGTTCACCATCCCGTCTCGACGAAAATCGCAGAAGCGCAACGTCTGTTCGACGAGGGCTTGACGCTGGTCTACGCGTTCAATCGCGGCGAAGCGCAACGACGTTTCCGCGCCGCCGCGCGCGACGATCCGTCGCTTGCCATCGCGTGGTGGGGCGTCGCGCTCGCGGCCGGTCCGAACCTGAACGTCGCCATGACCGCGGGAGATTGGCGGGTCGTCGCTGACGCCGTCGCACGGGCGAAAGCGTTGATCGGAAACGCGTCGCCCGAAGAGGCGCGGCTGATTGGCGCGATCGGCCTGCGCTATCCGTCGGGCGCCAAAGAACCGGACGGAAAAGCGTATCGCGATGCGATGGCGGAAGTTCACAAAGACTTTCCGGGCGACGACGACGCTGCAACGCTGTGGGTCGAGAGCGTTATGGACGTCGAGAGTTGGGGCTGGACCGAGAGCGGAAAGCCGATCGGAAACACCGCGACGCTGACCCGCACGCTCGAAGAGGTGATGGCGCGGACGCCGCTCCATCCCGGCGCGAATCACTACTACGCGCACCTGAACGACTACACCGGTGCCGCGCAGCGCGCCGTCGTGCAAGCCGATCGTCTGAGCACGTTTCCGATCGAACCCGCGGCCTCGCACCTCAAACACATGTCGGGACACATCTACCTCGACGTCGGCAACTTTGCCGGCGTGCTGCGCGAGAACAAGATCGCGGTCGCCGACGACACGGCGTACGCGCAGACGATCGGCGTCGCTCCGGGCGAGCTCGATTACTTCTATCACAACCTGGATTTCTACGCCGGCGGCGCGTTGCTGCTCGGCGACGTTGAGGAAGCTCGTCGCGCCGCGACGTTACAGCTGCAATGCGGCGATGAGAAAGGTCTTCTCGTCTATGCGCGGTTGAAGCAGTTTGCCGACGTCCTGGACGCGAAGCCGCCCGGTAATCGCGTGCCCGACTGGGCCGGTGTGCAGCCGTGGCATTACGCGCGCGGGATCGCGTTCGCGGCGCAGCACGATGCCGCGGCCGCGGAGCGGGAGCTTGCGGCGCTGCGATCGAGCAGGGACCGCTCGGATCTCGCCGTCCGCATGTTGCAGGCGCGGATCGAGTATCTGCGCGGCGAAAAGGCCTCAGCGATAAGGCACCTCAGGAAAGTCATCGCGAAAGCCGCTCCGCAACCGCCCGAGGTTTTCGCGCCCTGGTACTACCCCGCCGGAGAATGGCTGGGATGGATGCTCCTGCGCGACGGTGACGCGGCCGCCGCGGAAGCCGCCTTCCGAGCAGATCTCGTCCGGACACCGCACAACGCCCGCTCGCTGCACGGTCTGATCGAAGCGCTCGACGCCCAAGGCAAAACCGGCGAAACCGGTCCGCTCAAAGACGATCTCGCCGCAAACTGGAGAGGTCCGCAAAGCGACTTCGAGCCGTCGCTGTAACCCGACCTACGCGGTTTCCGCGCGATACGCGCGAAACGATCGAAGGATCGCGCCCTGGCCTTCCGCGCGGCGTCTCG
>JAFAMS010000454.1 GCA_019233165.1 Vulcanimicrobiota bacterium
CCCGTTCATCATCATCGAGTTCCAACGGTTCTTCGAGGTCAACAAGTACCTGAGCATCACAAATCACATGTGGGACGGGTACTGGTTCCTAGCCAACGGCGAGCAGTGGAAAGCGCTCGGACCGGACCTACAGAAGATCGTGCTCAAGCACGCGGCAGTGTATTGCCAAGCCGAGCGGACCGACAACAACAATTTCAATCTCGCGCTCGCCGACAAGCTGCAGCGCCAGGGGATGGTCTTCAATACTGCCGACACGAGCACGTTCAAGGCGAAGCTTCCCGAGTTCTACGCGCGCTGGAAGCAAGAATTTGGGCCGGCCGCGTGGGAGCTGATGGAGAGATACACCGGGAAGCTCGGCTGATTTGAGGGGAAAGATGCCAACGAAGAAACAGAAGCGCGGGGCGTTCCTGGCGGGCGCTGCCGGAACCGCGCTTGCGATCAACTACGTCCGCAAGCCCGGCGAGGCTGCGGAATTCGAGTACAAGATCGGCACCAACGTGCCGATGAACGACCCGCGCAACGTCAACATCGTGCTGATGTCGAAGCGCTTGCTGGAACAGACCGGCGGCAAGTTCAAGCTGACGCTGTATCCGAACAATCAGCTCGGCGGCGACACGGCGATGTTCACGCAGCTCCGCTCGGGGGCGCTCGAGTTCTTCACGATCTCGGGCGGAATCCTCAGCAGCGTCGTTCCGGTCTGCGACATCCAAGGCGTTCCGTTCGCGTTCAAGAGCATCCCGAACGTCTACCAAGCGATGGACGGCGACCTCGGCGCGTATCTGCGCAAGCAGATTCTCGCCAAGGGGATCCAACCGATGCCGCACATGCTCGACAACGGTTTCCGTCAGGTGACGAACTCGGTTCGCCCGGTCAAGACGGTCGACGACCTCAAAGGGCTCAAGATCCGCACGCCGCCCGGAAAGCTATGGGTCGATCTCTTCAAGACGCTCGGCGCGAGCGTGATCGGGATGAACTTCAGCGAGCTGTACACGGCGCTGCAGACCCACGTCGTCGACGGCCAGGAAAACCCGTACATCATCGAAGAGATCGGCCGGCTGTACGAGGTTCAGAAATATCTGAGCATCACCAATCACATGTGGGACGGCTTCTGGGTGATCGCCAACCAAGACAAGTGGAACGCGCTCGGCGGCCAACTGCAAGAGATCGTCACCAAGAACATGATCGTCTACGCACACGACCAGCGCCGCGACAACGACTTGCTCAACGAGTCGCTCTCGGACAAGCTGCAGCGCCAGGGGATGGTCTTCAACAAAGCCGACGTCTCGACGTTCAAAGCCAAGCTCTCCGCCGAGAAATTCTACGATCGCTGGAAAGAAACGTTCGGCGCCGAAGCCTGGGGTTATCTCGAAAAATACACCGGGAAGTTAGGGTGAGGTAGCCTCGCCGCTCTCGAGCGAGCGGTAGAGCGCCTCGATCAAGCGGATCGTTTTGACGTTATCGCGGCCGGAGGTGAAGGGCTCGCCTCCGGTCGCGATCGCTTCGAGCAGCGAACGCATCGGGCCGATGAACGCGTCCGGGAACCAGCGCTGGGTGCACGGATACGGAAGCCAGCCGTCGGTGGGAAGCTTGCGGCTCCATACTTCGAGCGTGTCCGGCGCGCCGGCGCCGTAGAAGCGCCCCAAGCGGCCGCGGATCGTCCCTTCGGCCCCGTCGATGCGAAACGTCGCGGTCGGGTCGCCGGTGAGATTCTCGCTGTTGACGTGGACCATCGCGCGCAGCTCGCCGGGGAAGACCATGCCGACGATCACGCGCGTCTCGCCCCGCGGTTTCTGCCCGGGGCGCTTCGCGCCGGCGCACCACACGCGCGACGGATCGCCGAGGATCGAGCGGATCGCGTCGAGCTCGTGGATTGCGTGGTACCAGAGCTGCACGCGCTCGAAATCGTTGATCCAGGGCGTCCACTCGATGAAGATGTCGACGGTCATCTCGAGCATGAGCGGCGTCCCGATCCAGCCGCCTGCGACCATCGCGCGTGCGGCGGCGATCCCTTCGTCGAAACGCAGCTGCTGATTCACGGCGAGCTTGCGCTCGGCGCGCTCCGCGTTCTCGACGATCCGCAGCGCGGTCGCGCTGTCCGGCGCGAGCGGCTTCTGCGCCAGGACGTGCTTGCCGCCGGCGAAGAGCCGCTCGACGAGTGCCGGCTGATCCCACGGCGTGATCGCGACGTCGACGACCGCGACCCGCGAGTCGGCGACGAGCGCGTCGAGCGAGTCGTAGACGCGCTCGATTCCGTGCCGTGCGGCGAACGCGCGCGCCTTCTCCACGTCGCGGTCGAACGCTCCGGCGATCTGCAGCCCAGCCTTGCGATAGGCGGGAAGGTGCGCGTTCTCCATGATCCCGCCGGTACCGATCACGGCAAGCGGCAACCGATGCGATTCAGGCACGCCTAAATCGCAACGCGCGGCGATCTCGCGGAACTGTTCG
>JAFAMS010000218.1 GCA_019233165.1 Vulcanimicrobiota bacterium
AAGGCGCGTAGCGCTGATCGGCGAGCCCGTGATCGTCCTTGACGATGTCGATTCCGGCGCGCGCAAACGTTTCGCAGAGCGCGGCAAGCTCCGCCGGCGAAGAGCCTTGCGGCTTGAGCGCGCGGCACGTCAGCGGCCTGTGGTAGGCGCCGGCGAGCTCCCGAATTCCCGCAATCCCGAAGCGCGGTCCGCCGAAACATCTCAGGAACCCCTCCGGAACCTCGACGTCTTCAAGCTCGACGTCGCCTTGGAGCGAGCAGTTCCCGAAGAGCATGTTCAGCAGCTGCGTCACCTCGTCGCCGGTGGTAGCGACCGCGAGCTGCAGCGCGACGCGAAAGCGCTCGGACGAACGCGGATCGCGGTCGATCGACGCGACCCGGGCGACGATCGAGTCGCGGACCGCTTTGGAGTGGACCGCCGCGAGCGGCAGCTCGACGCTCTGCTCGAGCGCGAGCGCTTGCGCGCGGTCGCGAATCGCGCCGGGTGTCGAGGTGATCAGATAGGTCGCGGTCAGCCAGGCCATCGCGTCGGTACAACATCAACAAGCTCCTTGTGGATGCCTCTTCCGCGCTCGCCTTGGCATGCGGGCAGGGCTGTGACGGCGGTCTCCAGGAGAGTCGCTGCGGGCCGGTCGAGATTCATCGGAAGAGGCGCAGAGCACGGGATGGCGGACGAAAAGGAAAAGCAGCGGCAAGCGTTTCGGTTGGATCTGAACGCGCCGATCGCGATCGAGCTTCAAGAGCTCGAAAACCGCCCCGTGAACGTCACGCTCGTCGACCTGTCCGAAGGCGGCGCGCGAATCCGGTCGCGCAGTTGCCTGCCGTACTCATGGGTGACGTTCACCTGGCGCGGTCCTTCGCGAGAGCCGCTCAAACTCTACGGCGCGATGGTCGGCGCAAAGATCACCGAGTACAAAGAATCCGAGTTCGGCGTTCGGTTCGAGATGCCGCAAGTCGAAAAAGATAGGCTTGCCGCCGAGCTGCACGAGATTCAGCGGCGCGCGGCGTTCAAGCCGGCCGAGACGAAGTTGCAGATCGACGAGGCGGGGGGCGGCATCGGCCGCGCCAAGCGCAAAGCGTATCGCGCGCCGGTAAAATTCGCAGTGAGCATCCGCATCAACAAGATGGGGCACATCAGCGAGATCGTCGGGATGGCGCACGATCTCTCGATCGGCGGCTTGCTCCTAGTCTCGCCCGAGACGCTGCTCGAAGGCTCCGAGATCGGCGTCAACTTCGTCCTCCCGGTCGAGGCGGTCGATCTCGGCGGCGAGCAGCGCGAGGTGATCGAGAAAGGACCGTTCGGCGACCGCAAGGCGAAGAAACTCGTCCCCGTCAAACCGTTCGAACCCGTCGACACGAAGGCCAAGGTGGTTAAGCGCGTCGGTGCATCGCCGGAGGGAACGGCATACGGGACCTGCTTCATCGACCTCTCGGCTTTCATGCGCGAAGAGATCGCGCGCTTCGTCCACGCCTATCAGCTCACGCAGCTTCGCAAAGCGGCCGACGACTGAGGCAGATGGCGGAGCAGAAACGGCAATCCTACCGGCTCGAGGTGAACGCCCCGATTACGGTGGTCCTGAACGATCTCGGCCGTCAGCTCAAGCCGGAGCTCGTCGACATCTCGGAGAGCGGCTGCCGGATTCGCGCCGGCGTCAAGCTGCCGCCCCAAACGCGCATCTCGTTCAATTGGCTGGGACCTTCGCGCGAGCCGATCGCCGTCCACGGCAGGGTCGTCGCGGCGCGGATGACCGACGCGAAAACGGCCGAGTACGGCGTGCAGTTCGAGATGCCGGTCGCGCAGCGCGATCATCTCGCGCGCGAGCTCGCGGAGATTCAGCGCCGCAAAGCATACAAGCCTACGGACCCCGTCGCGAACGCGCCGCAGCCCGAGGACGGCGAGCTCGGCGGCCGCGCAAAGCGCCAAGCCTATCGCGCCGGCGTTTCCTTCCCCGTTTCCGTGAAGGCGAACAAAGAGGGACGCTGGACGATCATGAGCGGCGAAGCGAACGATCTCTCCGAGGGCGGCTTGCTGCTCGCGCTTCCGCAAGAGCTCCCCGACGGAACGGAGCTCGAGATTGCATTCAACCTTCCGTTCGGCGCGGTGAACATGGGCGGCGAGGAGCGCGAAGTCGTCGAGGTCGGCCCCTTCGGCGAACGCAAGACCAAGCAGCTCGTCCCGGTCCGGCCGTTCGACCGGATCGAAACGAAGGCACGAATCGTCAAAAAAGTCGGCGGCTCTCGGAACGGAAAACCGCAGTTCGGCGTCGGCTTCGTCGAGCTCCCCGCGTTCGTCGGTGAAGAGATCGCGCGCTACGTCCACGCCTACCAGCTGACGCAACTGCGCAAGGCCGCCGCCAACCAGGCCTAGATTTCGAAGGCGTAGTCGATCGTCACGGGAGCGTGATCCGAGTACCGTTCGCTCCGATCGATCGTCGCCGCGCGAACCGTCTCGGCGAGCTGCGGGGTGACGAGCTGGTAGTCGATTCGCCAACCCAGATTGTTCGGATAGGCGTTCTTCCAACCCGACCACCAGGTGAATTGCTTGCGCTCTTTGTTGACGACGCGAAACGCGTCGACCCATCCCACCTCGCGGGTCGCCCGATCGAACCACGCGCGTTCCGGCGGCAGGAAACCCGTCGTGTTCGCGCATGCTTTCGGGCTGAAAACGTCGATGTCCAGGTGCGCGATGTTGTAGTCGCCGCCGACGAGGATGGGGCGGCCTTCGGCTTTCATGCGCCGCAGCTCGGGGAGGAAGCGGTCGAGGAATTCGTACTTGACGGCCTGGCGCGCCGGTCCCATCGTCCCGGAGGGGACGTAGAGCGAGCAAACGCTGAGGTTTTCGTAATCGAAGCGCAGGAACCGCGCCTCGTCGTCGAGGGCCCCGAAGCCGAGACCGCGGACGACGCGCAGCGGCGGCCGCCGGGCGTAGATTGCGACGCCGCTATACCCCTTCTTGACGGCATCGAGGTAGACGGCCGAATAACCCGCCAGCACCGCCTCGCCGGGCAGCTGATGCTCTTGCGCTTTCGTCTCTTGCACGCACACGAAGTCGGGTGCCTGGGCGAGCATCCAACCGAAGAAACCTTTGCGCGCGGCGCTGCGAATGCCGTTGGCGTTGAACGTGATGACTCGCACGGCGACGGAGGAGTTCGCGCCGGGGTTGCGGAGTCCCACGCGTGGCGACGATACCGGAGGACGCGGACGACCTTAGTTTTGCGATCGGGAACAAACGCGTCGCGCTCACGAATCTCCGCAAAGTGTTCTGGCCGGAGGAAGGCTACACGAAGCGGGATCTCTTGCAGTACTACCTGGACGTCGCGCCGGCGATCCTCCCGCACGTGCGCGAGCGCGCAATGGTGATGAAGCGCTATCCGAACGGGATCGCCGGCGACTTCTTTTTCATGAAGCGCACGCCGGCGAAGCACCCCGAGTGGCTGCAAAAATGCCGGATCGAGCACGGCTCCGGGAACGTGATCGATTTTCCGATCGTCAACGACGCCGCGGGTCTGCTGTGGACGATCAACCTGGGCTGCATCGACCTCAACCCCTGGTACGCGCGCTGCGACGACGTCGATCGACCCGACTATCTGCACTTCGATCTCGATCCGGTCGCCGGCGCGAGCTTCGCCACGGTCCGGCAGGTCGCGCTCGTGGTGCACGAGGCGCTCGAGACGCTCGGGATGCCGAACTACCCGAAGACGACCGGCTCGAAAGGGATTCACGTGTACGTTCCGATCGTGCGAGGCCCGACGCAAAAGGAAGTGTGGACCTTTGCGAAAGCGCTCGCGCAGACGATCGAGCGCAACCATCCGAAGATCGCGACCGCAATCTACACCGTCGCGAAGCGGCCGCGCGGAACGGTTCTCGTCGATTACAATCAGAACCGTTGGGGGAGCACGCTCGCCTCGGTTTATTCGGTGCGCCCGCGGTCACGCGCGCCGGTCTCGATGCCGGTCGAGTGGAGCGAGGTCGAAGCCGGGGTCGAGATCGACGACTTCACGCTCGCGAACGCGCGCGAACGGATCGAGGCGCGCGGCGACTTGTGGGCGCCGCTCCGCCCGGCAGCGCGTGGGCGCTTCGAGCTGCGCAAGCTGCTC
>JAFAMS010000056.1 GCA_019233165.1 Vulcanimicrobiota bacterium
AGATGTGCAACCTACGTCGAAGGCCTCCGAGGACGTCATCCCCCGCGGCTGTCGGCGAAAACCCGGGCGATCTGCTCGCGCGTCGCCCCGGAGGCAAGCAACAACGCCAGCAACGCTCGCGCTTTCGGCCCGCCGAGTGCGCCGGAACAAATCAAGCCGCGCGAGAGCAAATCGATCTCCGCACCCGGATAGGCATACGTGTCGGTGAAAAGATCGCCGAACGGTATTCGCGACGCATAGACCACCGGAATGCGTTGCGCGAGCCGCGTAAGCGGCTCGACGAGCGCACGCGAAACGTGACCGCTGCCGAGCGTTTGGATCACGAGCCCGGCGACGTCCTCGCGTTCGAATCCGCCGAGCGTCCGGCCATCGTCCCCACCGAAGGTCGTCGCGAGAGCGACGTACGGCACGCTCGCGCCGGCATCGAGAGCGACCCGGATCGGGGGAGCGGCTGCGCGATGCGCGATCCGCGGCCGTTCTTCGACTATCCAGCCGAGCGGTCCGCAAGGATCGGACCGAAATGCGTCGAGTGCGAACGTGTGCGCCTTTTGCACGAAGCGCGCGGCGTGGATCTCTTGGTTGAAGACGACCAGGACGCCGAGTCCGCGCGCGGCAGGCGAAGCGGCGACGCAAATCGCGTCGAGGACGTTCGCCGGACCGTCGGCGCTCGGAACGCTCGAGTTCCGCAGCGCGCCGGTGAGGACGACGGGGAGCTCGACGTCGAGCACGACGTCCAGCGCGAACGCGAGCTCTTCGAGCGCATCGGTGCCGATCGTAACGACGACGCCTCCGTACGAATCGCGAGCCCGGCGGATTCGCTCCGCGACGCCCAGCATCGCACCGACGTCGAGGTTCTCGCTCGAGGCGCGGCCCATCGTCTCGACGTGGACGTCGGCGCTGGGCGGGAGCCCGGGCAGACTGGCCAGGAGCTCCTCGCCCCCGAATCGCGGGGCCGCCCCTTCGCTCCCCTGGTCCATCGAGATCGTCCCGCCCATGGCCAGCACCAGGACGCGCACCGCGCCCATGCTCAGGACGACGCCGCGGGCCGGCAATACCGCATCAGCTTCCCTCTAGCGCGAAACAAACATAACGTATACAGTATTTTGGCGACAGGTCCCTGTGAGGGCCGGCCAGAAGCCCTACCATCCGCAAACCCGGAAGCCGCCTCCACCCGCACGGGGAGGCGGTTTCTTTTTGCTAGCCGCGCCCGACGTAGGGCATATTTGTCGCCATCACGGTCAGGAATTGCACGTTCGTGTCCAGCGGGAGCTGCGCCATGAACACCACCGCGTCCGCCGCATACTTGACGTCCATCATCGGCTCGACGCGCTTGGTTCCGTCCGCTTGAAGGAAGCCGGATTGCTGTCGCGCCGAGTGGGCGACGAACGCGGCGTCTTCGATGCGGTCCATCATCGCCGTCTGCGCGTTCCCGATATCGATCTGACCGCAGGCGATGGTATACGGTCTGCCGTCGAGCGAGATCGACTTCGTCAGCCCCGTGATCGCGTGCTTCGTCGTCGTGTAGGGAGCGCCAAGCGGCCGCGGCGCGTGGGCGGCAATCGAACCGTTGTTGATGATCCGGCCACCTTGCGGGTTCTGCTCTTTCATCGTGCGGAACGCGGCCTGCGCACACAGGAACGCTCCGGTTACGTTGACGGCGACGATCTCGTCCCACTGTTCCTTCGTGAGATCCTCGAAACGCGCCGGCGGAGCGAAGAGCCCGGCATTGTTGAACAGCAGGTCGACGCGCCCGAAGCGTTCTTTCGCGGTCGCGAACAACGCGTCGACCGAAGCCGGCTCGCGAACGTCCGCCGGAACGACGAGCGTTGAGCCGGCGGGGGCCAAAGCAGCGGTTTCTTCGAGTGGCGCGCGGCGGCGTCCGGCGAGGATCGTCGTAAAGCCGGCCTCTGCGAGGGCGATCGCGCAAGCCCGACCGATCCCGCTCCCGGCCCCCGTCACGATGGCAATTTTGTTCACACGTGCGCGGTTTGCGTACGGCGAATGCAGTCCCTACGCGCTCGTCGGATCGATCCCGTCGGCGTCCGGACGTAATCCCAAGCGTGGCCCCGCGAAGATTAGGATCGGGACCATGAAGACGAGAAGCACCACCTCGCGCAAGTCGATCGGCCAATGCGTCGCATTATACGCCGCCGCCATCGCTCCGATTTTGCTCCACGCGTTCGTTCCACCGTGGATGAAGCTTGCCGGACAGACGCTGCCGCCCGTGAGGTTGAAGCAATACGCACTGACGATCGAGAGGACGATTGTGTACGAGCAAAATGCCGCCTCGCCGAGGATCCATT
>JAFAMS010000164.1 GCA_019233165.1 Vulcanimicrobiota bacterium
CGAGCGTCTCCATCGACTCGTGCAGGAACGCCGCGGCGGCGGCGCTCGCACCGTCGTCGCGCAGGGCGCCGGCGTCGCGCGCGGCATCGAACAGCACCGAGACGGCGCCCGACGTGTTGACGTCGTCGTCCAACGCCGCCCAGAAGCGCTCGCGAAGCGACTCGACGGCCGCCGAGCCGCCCGCGGGTTCGGCCGGGGCTTCCCGAAGGGCGTCGTACGCATCGAGGAGCCTCCCGAGGCCGGCGGTCGCACCGGCGATCGATGCTTCGGTGAAGTTCATCGGCTTGCGATAACCGGTGCCGAGGAACAACAGACGGATCGCTTGCGGGTCGTAGCGCTGCAACATCGACTCGAGCGGCTCGAAGTTCCCGAGCGACTTCGACATCTTCTTCCCGTCGAACGCGAGCAGGCCGCCGTGCACCCAGAAGCGCACCATCGGCGGCCGCTCGAGCAGCGGCTCGCTTTGCGCGACCTCGTTCTCGTGGTGCGGGAAGACCAGGTCGAAGCCGCCGCCATGAATGTCGAACGGCTCGCCGAGGAGCGTATGCGCCATCGCCGAGCACTCGATGTGCCATCCCGGACGCCCCGCGCCCCACGGCGACGGCCACTGCGGCTCCCCCGGTTTCGCGAACTTCCACAGCGCGAAGTCGAGCGGGTCCGCCTTGTCCTCTCCGGGCCCGATGCGCGCGCCGACCATCAACTCGTCGACGTTGCGGTGCGAGAGCGCACCGTAGCGATCGAACTGCTTCACGCGATAGTAGACGCCGTCGGCCGCCGCGTACGCGTAGCCGCGGGCCATAAGCTCGGCGATCATCGCGACGATCTCGGGGACGAACTCCGTCGCGCGCGGCTCGTGGTCGGGCTCGAGAACGCCGAGTTTGCGCATCGACGCCTTGAAGGCGCCGAAGTGCTTGTCGATCACGTCCCGCCAACTGCAACCGAGTTGCGCCGCCGTCGCGATGCTGCGGTCGTCGATGTCGGTCACGTTCTGGACGAACGTGACGCGATAGCCGGATCGCACGAGATGCCGCCGCAGGACGTCGAAGAACATGAACGACCGCGCGTGCCCGAGGTGCGCCTCGGCCGATGGCGTCAAGCCACAAACGTAGATGCGCACGTGGCCCGGCTCGACGGGCGCGAACGCCTCGACCGAGCGGCTCGCCGTGTTATAGAGCCGCAGAGGCATCCGTCCTCCCTTCGTCGCCGTCTTGCGCCGCAATCCGCCGCTCGAGAGCGTCGACGCGCTCCGCGAGGCGCGCGATCAGCGCGGCGTTCGGGTCGGGCATCTCGACCTGCTGCCGCGCCGGCTGTTGCACCGGTTTGCCGTCAATCAAGACGACGCGCCCGGGTATGCCGACGACCGTCGAGTTCGGCGGGACGTCGCGCACGACGACGGAGCCAGCCCCGATGCGCGAGCCGCTGCCGACCGTGATCGCGCCGAGCACGAGCGCGTCGGCGCCGACGACGACGTTGTCGCCGAGCGTCGGATGGCGTTTCGTCCGCTCGAGGCTCGTGCCGCCGAGCGTCACCCCCTGGTTCAGCGTCACGTTCTCTCCGAGTTCCGCGGTCTCACCGATCACGACGCCCATTCCGTGGTCGATGAAGAGCGCGCGTCCCAGCCGCGCGCCCGGGTGGATCTCGACGCCGGTCAAAAATCGCACGACGTGCGAGAGGAACCGCGGAAGGATTGGTATCTTCGCGTGGTACAGCGGACGGACGACCAGCCGGTGCGCCGCGACCGCATGGAACCCCGGGTACGACAGGACGACGTCGAGCCACCCGTTCGCCGCGGGATCGTCGTGGATCGGGCGGCGCAGGTCCGCGAGCACGTCGCCGACGGCGCTCACGAATCTCGCACCCGCACGCCCGCGACCGCGTAGGCGGCGATCCCCGTGCCGTCTCCCGTGTATCCCAAACCCTCGCTGCTCTTCGCCTTGACGCTGACCGACGCCGGCTCGAGCCCGACCGCCGTCGCGAGCCGCTCGCGCATAGCCGCGATGTACGGGGCCAGCTTCGGCGCGTCGACGACGACCGTCGCATCGACGTTCACGGGTTCAAAACCCGCATCGCGCGTCATCGTTGCAACCGTCGCGAGCATCGCGATCGAGT
>JAFAMS010000170.1 GCA_019233165.1 Vulcanimicrobiota bacterium
CTCTCGTTCGCGCTCTCGGCCGACCTCTACAAAGCGATCGATGCGGCGGAGAACGATCCCGCGATTCGCGCCGTCGTCTTCACCGGAGCGAACGGCAACTTTAGCGGCGGCGCGGACATCAACGACTTTCTCAGCCGTCCGGCCGAACGGCCGACGACGATCCGCGACGTGATCGCGCGGATCGAGCGCGGGACGAAAATCTACGTCGCCGCGATCGATGGGAACGCGCTCGGCGGCGGCCTCGAGCTCTCACTCGCATGCGACTATCGCGTCGCGACGAAGCGTTCGAAACTCGGCTTGCCCGAGATCCGTTTGGGTTTACTCCCCGGAGCGGGCGGGACGCAGCGGCTGACGCGGCTGATCGGCGCACAACCGGCGCTCGAGCTGATGCTCAAAGGCGAGAGCATCGACGCGGCGCGCGCGAAGGAGCTCGGGATCCTCGATGAGGTCGTCGAGAGCGACGCCGTGACCGCGGCGCTGACGAAGACGAGCGGACCGAAGCGGCGCGTCTCGGCCCTCAAAGCCGAGCTCGGGATCAAAGGGCTCAGTCTTTTCGCGGTCCCGTTCATGGTCGCGCAGGCGCACAAGATGTGTCCGCCCGAGGATAAAGGCGGGTACGCCGCCCACAAGCTCGTCGACGCGGTTCAAGCCGCGATCGAGCTCGACTTCCCGCACGGGCTCGCGCGCGAGTTCCGGCTCTTCGACGAGCTCGTCCAATCCGCGCCCGCGCAAGCGCTGATCCATCTGTTCTTCGCGGAGCGAGAGCTTTCGAAGATCCCGGATCTGCCGCCGGCGGCGCCGCTGGAGATCAAGAAAGCGGCCGTCATCGGAGGCGGGACGATGGGGACCGGGATCGCGATCACGTTCGCGAACGCCGATATCCCGGTTACGGTCATCGAGCCGGTCGACGAACAGGTCGAGCGCGCCAAGCAGATGATCTTCGGGATGTTCTCGCATCAAGTCCAGCGCGGCCGCCTCACCCAAGAAGAGGCCTGGAAGCGCGGGCAGTCGATCGTCTTCGAGCGCGAGTTCGATGCGCTCCGGGACGCCGATATCGTAATCGAAGCCGTCTTCGAGAACATGGACGTCAAGAAAGAAGTCTTCGCCAAGCTCGATGCGGCGGCGAAGCCCGAAGCAATCCTGGCTTCGAACACGTCGACCCTCGACATCGACGAGATGGCCGCGCAAACGAAGCGTCCCGAGAAGGTTTGCGGTACGCACTTCTTCGCCCCGGCGAACATCATGAAGCTGCTCGAGATCGTTCGCGGCAAGACCGCGTCGCCGCAGACGATCGCGACCGCGATGAAGCTCTCGAAGACGCTGCGCAAAGTCGGCGTGCTCTCCGGTAATGCGTTCGGTTTCATCGGAAACCGGATGATCTTCGACTACGCGCGCGAGGCGCTGTATCTCGCGGGGCTTGGCGTCGCCCCGGCGCGCTCCGACGCGGTCATGAAAGACTTCGGGATGGCGATGGGCCCGTTCGCGATGTTCGACCTCTCGGGGGTCGACGTGTTCTGGCGGATCCAGCAAGAGCGCGCCGGCGCTTTCGGTCCCGGGACCGCAGTGATCGACCGGCTCTACGAGCAAAAGCGTTGGGGCCAGAAGACCGGCGCCGGATTCTACACGTACGAAAAAGGCGGGCGCGAGCCGATCCGCGATGCCGCGGTCGAAGCGCTCTTCGCCGAAGAGGCGAAGAAGGCCGGCGTCGCACCGCGCGCCGTCTCCGACGACGAGATCGTGAAGCGCCTGGTGTTTGCGCTCGTCAACGTCGGCGCCGACTTGGTCCGCGACGGCATTGCGTTGCGGCCCGGAGACGTCGATATCGTCTACATCTACGGGTACGGCTTCCCGCCCCACCACGGTGGGCCGATGTGGTACGCGGACGAGGTCGGCGTCGCGCAAGTCGTCGCGGACATGAAAGCGTTCGGTTGGGAACCCTCGCCGGTCCTCACCGACCTCGCGAAAAGCGGCGGGAAACTTGCGAACTATCGCAAGGCGGCAGAAAAGGAGCTGGCACATGCGTGAGGCGGCGATCGTCGCCGCGGCGCGGACCCCGATCGG
>JAFAMS010000182.1 GCA_019233165.1 Vulcanimicrobiota bacterium
CTGCAACCGGTGCGGTGACCGCGGCCGCGGCCGGTGCGGCTGCGGCAGCGGCGATCGTCATCTCGACGCAATCGACGAGCGGTCCGCAGCCGAGCCCGACCGCATCGGCGGTCGTGAAGTTCCAAGGTAAGCAGCGGTGAGCGCGAAGCGCGCATCGCTGGCAGCCGTCGGTGCCGCCGTCGCGATCGCAGGCTGCGCCGGCGGCGGTGGCGGCGCGCGAAGCACGCCGCCTACGCTGGCGCAAGTCCAAGCGCTGACCAATTCGGCGCGGGCATATCTCGAGTTTCCGATCCCCGCGCGCGGCACGGTCTCCAAAGGCCGCGCGAAAGCGACGACCGGGCGCAAGATCACCTACGTCAGTCCCGCGACCGCAAACGTCGGAATCGCGGTATCGAACGGCTCGACGACGATTTATTCGACGTCGTTCGCGATCGCGCCGCCGGCGTGCGTGCCGCTCTCGGGAAACCAAGGCTACGGTTGCACGATCAACCTTCCGGTCGGGACATACACGCTCTACGCGAACCTTTACGATCAGTCGATGAACTTGCTCTCGACCAATCTGTACGCGAATCAAGCTCCCGTCACGATTTACGCGAACGGCTCCGCGACGGCGAATAACCTCACGATCCCGCTGCAAGGCGTCGTGTACTCGACGATCAACGAAGGCCCGCACTCGTGCTTTTTCCCGCGCGGCCAACACGTGCCCGTGCACTTCCTCGACGCAAGCAACTACGAGATCGTAGGACCGCTCGCCAATCCGATCACCGCCTACGTCGTCGCGGCCAATGGAGGCGGACTGGCTGCGTTCGACCTGTACGCTTACGTCAATGGGGTCTCCCAGTCGATCGACAACGTCACCATTTCAGACACATCGATCTACACGACGCCGTTCTTCAACATCGGAACGGTTGAGGGTTCAGTTTTATTCTATGCCGGCGTCGCCAACGGGTTCCAAACGTACTTCGGCGGGTACAAGACCGCCTCGGCGTACGGGCGCTTCACGGTGAGCGATTACCACTTGTGGGGTCTCGACGCGTACTCGAACCTCTACACGATCGGCCTCGAAGCCGCGTACAATACGACCTACGACTGCTCCGTCGTTTTGGCCGATCAGACGCTCAACGCGCCGACGATCGTCAACGGGATGCAAGACGGTTCGGGACACGGCTCGGAGGTGCTCGTCGGCGACACGCAGGCCGTCTACGTGATCGCGGTCGGCGGGACGTCGGGCAACCACGTCAACATCGACTACAGCCACGTCCCGGCGATCGTCCGCGCCCGCACCGTCGCAAAGGTCGCGCTGTCGCCGACGCAAACGCTC
Organism: Vulcanimicrobiota bacterium; assembly: GCA_019233165.1. Lineage (GTDB taxonomy): Bacteria > Vulcanimicrobiota > Vulcanimicrobiia > Vulcanimicrobiales > Vulcanimicrobiaceae > JAFAMS01. The sequence goes on from JAFAMS010000182.1 coordinate 1,322, forward strand.
GTCAATCTCCTGGAGTCGACCTCGGTGCGGGGACGGTTCACGGTGATCTCGCAAGATTCGGCAACCGGCCTCGGGCACATCGACCTCTACGACACCTACAACGGCGTCGTCTCGCCGTATCAGTCATTCAACCTTCAGATTCCGGCGGGAACGACGTCGTGCTGCGAGACCTGGACGTCGGGACCGTCGTCGAGTCAAGTTCTGTACTACACGCAACCGAACAATCCGATCCTGTACGCGCTCGACCGCGCGAACAACGGCGCCTTCTTGACGCCGGTCTCGTTCGCCGCGACGCCGCTCGCGAACGGCGCCTTGTACGCGATCCAATCTTCCGGGTTGGGCTACGACTACATGTTCGTGCGCGGCAGCGACGGAAACGGCTCCTACTACGTCTGCGAGTTCGACGCATCGCTTTCGCCGCTGAACATCCTCTGTCACAGGACGGGGAGTCACGTTACCAGCGCTGCGAGCATTCGTTACGATCCCGGGAGCGGGAAGCTCGGGTGGGCGAGCGGCGGCACCGACTTCTACGCATTCGACGCGCACCAAACGCCGGCGAGTTTCATGGCCGGATTCTCGACCGCACCCGCGGCGTACACGCTGAGCCACCAAGCGTTCCGCTTCACCGGGACGGTTGGCACGGCTGGAATCCTCGGGCTCTACGGCGGCTCGCCGTCGCAGGTCACGTTCCTGCGGTACAATTCCTCGACCGGGACATGGAATTGGCTCGCGACGCAAGCCTGGCCGAACCCCCACCTGAGCACCACGCAGTACTAGCTTGGCCGTCTTAGCATTCGGGGACGAAGCGCGCGCGTGGGCGCGCCGCTACGACGACGTCGAGGGCGAGCTGATCATCGTCGATCCCTCGGGAGCTTCCTCGGCGTTCTTGACGGCGATCGAGACGAAGAAGCGCGGCGAGCCGGTGCTTGCCGCGATCGCGCTCGACGAGCCGCGTTCGAGCTTGGCGTGGGCGCTCGGCGGGATGATCCTGAACGCGCAGCGGTATCGCGACGAGCGGCTCCAGGCGCTCGAGGAGATCGCGCAAGGCCGGGCGGTCGTCGACAACCGTCCTCAAGCGACGATGTCGACGGTCGATCCGCGCGCGCTCGAGACGCTGCGCGATTTTGCGCGGCTCGCCGACGTCTTGGTCGTGCGCAGCTGGACCGAAGCGCATCGCCTCGTCCGGGTGCTCGGCGTCGAGCCCGCTTCGGTACGGCGCGCGGTCGCACCGACGCCGCTCGACCTGCCCCAGCCGAATGCGGACGCCCGCGGGCTCGTGATTTGGGCGCCAGAGCTCTCGGCGGCGCAGCTCCCGATCCTCGTCTTCGGTTTGATCGACTTCCATTTGCCGACGACGATCGTCTGCAAGACCGGGACGTTCTACGATCCCGCGATTCCCTGTCGCCGGCCGCACGATGCAGCCGCGGTCCTCGCCGAGGCCGCGCTCGTCGTCGACGCGTCGCTCTCGGATCCGCACGACGCGATCGAGCTGAGCCGTCTGGGCTACCGCGTCGTCACGCCCGCGACGAACGGCGCGCAAGAGTATCTCGCCGGCCTCACTCCCTACCTGCCGTGGTCGCATCGCAGCGTCCGCCAAGCCGTTGCGAGCGCGCTCGGC
>JAFAMS010000195.1 GCA_019233165.1 Vulcanimicrobiota bacterium
GATCCGGTCGAGCAGGCTGCGCGCGATCACGAGCTGCTGGATCTCTGAGGTCCCTTCGTAGATCTCGGTGATCTTCGCGTCCCGGTAGTACCGCTCGACCGGGAACTCGGTCGTGTAGCCGTAGCCGCCGTGGATTTGCACCGCTTCCGCCGCATGCTCGCGCGCCTTCGTCGAGGCGAAGAGCTTCGCCATGCTCGCCGCGACGGCAAACGGTTTCGCGGCGTCGCAGAGCGCGGCGGCGCGATATGTCAGCATCCGCGCGGCTTCGAGATCGGTCGCCATCCGGGCGATCTTGAAGCCGATCGCTTCGAAGGCGCCGATCGGCCGGCCGAATGCGTGGCGTTCTTTCGCGAACGCGATCGATGCGTCGAGCGCGGCGGCAAGTATCCCGCAGGCCTGCGCCGCGATCCCGATCCGTCCGGCGGAAAGGGCTCGCAGCGCCCCCGCGAGCCCTTCGCCCTCGCCACCCAGGCGCGCATCGACGGGAACGCGCGCGCCGTCGAACGCGATGTCGCACGTGTTGCTGGTGTGAATCCCTAGCTTTTCCGTCGTCTTTTCGATGACGACACCCGGCGTCGCGTTATCGATGAGAAAGGCCGAGATCCCGCGCGACCCCTCGCCGCCGGTTCGGAACATTCCCATGATGACGCTCGAGAATCCGCCGTTCGTACACCATTGCTTCCGGCCGGAGAGCACGTAGTCGTCCCCGTCGCGGCGCGCCGTCGCGCGAAGTGCGGCCGCGTCGGAACCGGCGTCCGGCTCGGTCAGCGCGAACGCCGCGATCGCATCGCCGCTTGCGAGCAGCGGGAGATACCGCCGCTTTTGCTCGTCGCTGCCGAGCACGCGGATGGCGACGCAGATCATCGAGTGAACGGAGACCGTCACCGCCGTCCCGGCGTCGGCGCGCGCGAGCTCTTCGATCGCGAGGGCGTAGGAGAGATAGTCGGCGCCGGCGCCGCCGTAGTCTTCGGGGACGAGGATCCCCATCAGTCCCGCCTCGGTCAGCTTCGTGTAGAGCGCGCGCGGGAAGGTGTGCGCCTTATCCCACGCGGCGATGTGGGGAACGATCTCGCGTCGCGCGACTTGCGCCGCGAGCTCCCCGATCGCGCGCTGCTCGTCGGTTAGCTCGAACGAGCGAGTGTCGCGGCGCCGTTCGGCGCCGCCTCCGGGAGATGCTTCTCACCGTCGCGGTAGACGTAGAACCCGCGTCCCGTCTTCTTGCCGAACCAACCGGCGTCGACGTACTGCCGCAAGAGGGGGCATGGGCGATACTTCGTGTCGCCGAGACCTTCGTGCAAAACTTCCATGATCGCAAGGCACGTGTCCAGCCCGATGAAGTCGGCCAGCTCGAGCGGACCCATCGGATGGTTCATCCCGAGCTTCATGACGGTATCGATCGCTTCGATCGAGCCGACGCCTTCGTAGACGGCGTAGATCGCCTCGTTGAGCATCGGCAAGAGCACCCGGTTCGCGATGAAACCCGGATAGTCGCGCGATTCGACCGGCGTCTTCCCGAGGCCGCGGGCGAGATCGAGGACGAATTTCGCGGTCGCCTCCGACGTCTGGATCGCGCGAATCACTTCGACGAGCTTCATCACGGGAGCCGGATTCATGAAGTGCATCCCGACGACGCGCTCCGGATGATCGACCGCGGCGGCGAGCTTAGTAATCGAGATCGACGACGTGTTGCTCGCCAAGATCGTCTCGGGCGCGACCGAATCGTTGAGCAGCCGGAAGATCTCGAGCTTGACGCGGAGGTTCTCGGTCGCCGCCTCGATCGCGAGCTCGACGTCGAGATCGCCGAGATGAGGGCGTGCATCGATGTGCGCTAGCACCTTCCCGCGTTCTTCGGCGCTCATCTTCCCACGCTCGACTGCGCGCGCGAGGTTCTTCTCGATGCTTTCGATCCCGCGCTCGATGAAGCGCTCCTCGCGATCGTTGAGCAACACCTCGTGCCCCGCTTGCGCGCACACCTGCGCGATCCCGGCGCCCATTTGACCTGCGCCAACGACGAGGATTCGCATCAGTCTACCCGGACGAGCAGCGCGTCACCTTGGCCGCCGCCGCTGCAGATCGCCGCGACCCCGAGGCCTCCGCCGCGGCGGCGCAACTGGTGGATGACGGTGCCGACGATCCGCGCGCCCGACGCGCCGATCGGATGACCCATTGCGACCGCGCCGCCTTGCGCGTTCACTTTCTCGTGCGGGATCCCCAGACGCTCCATCGAGCTCAGCGTGACCGCCGAGAACGCTTCGTTGATCTCCCACACGGCGATATCGCCCGGCGAGAGTCCCTGACGATCGAGCAAGAGCTGCGCCGCCATCGCCGGCGTGAGCGCGAGGTACGGCGGGTCCCAGGCGGCCGTCGCATGATCGACGATCGTCGCGAGCGGCTCGAGCCCTTGGCTCTTCGCGTACGCCGGGGATGCGAGGACGAGCGCTGCGGCGCCGTCGTTGACGCCCGGTGCGTTTCCGGCGGTTACCGTCCCGCCTTTGTCGATCGCCGGAAGCTTTGCCATCGCTTCGAGGCTCGCGTCAGTTCGAACGGCTTCGTCTCGGTCGACCAGCGTCGAGGGAATCTCGCCGTGCGCCTTTGCGTCCAGGAACGGCGAGTATTTCTGCGGGTCTGGGACCATCGTGTCGGGAGGGACGTGCGACCACACGCTCTGCGAGCGGCCGTTCCCACCCGCGAGGACGGGGACGCGCGGCGGGACTTGCGTCGGGACGCGGTCGACGACGATCTTTCCTTTTTGTTTGCTCGCGACGCGCAGCGGAACGATCTCGTCGGCGAGGTGACCTGCCTGCTGTGCCCGCGTCGCGCGCTGATGGCTCTCGAGGGCAAATGCGTCTTGCATCTCACGCGTAAGGCCTAGCTCGGCGGCGACCTTGGCGCCTTGCGACGCCATCGTCACGTCGAAGAAGAAATCCCAGAGCCCGTCGTGGATCATGAGGTCGACGAGCTTTCCGTCGCCGAAGCGGTATCCGCCGCGCGCACCGGGGAGCGCGTACGGCGCGTTCGACATCGATTCCATCCCGCCGGCGACGACCAAACGGTAATCGTCGCTATCGATCAAGCGCGCTGCGAGCGCGACGGCGAGCATCCCCGAGGCGCAGACCTTGTTGACGGTCTCGCTCGTGACCGTCTTGGCGAGACCGGCCTTGTACGACGCCTGGCGGGCCGGCGCCTGACCGGCGCCGCCTTGTAACACTTCGCCCATGATCACGTGCTGAACGTCGGCACGATCGACCTTCGCGCGCTCGAGCGCCGCGCGGATAGCTTCGGCACCGAGCGTCGTCGCCGGGAGTGCGGCGAGAGCCCCGCCCAAGCGGCCGAACGGCGTGCGGGTGGCGGCGAGAACTACGGCTTTTCCGTTCATGGACTTCCTCTTTCCCCGGCACTCGGGGTGAGCTGGGTGCAAACGATGCGGTCGTCCTCCACGCACGACTCGCACTCGAATTGAATGGTTACATGCGAGATTCCGAGCTCGTCGCGGACGGCGGTGTCGACTTCGCGCAGGATCTTCGTCGCCTCGCTGATCCGGCTGTCAGGCAAGAGAATGTGCGCGGAGAGCGCGTACGACCCCGTCCCGATCGTCCAGACGTGGAGGTCGTGAACGCCGGCGACGCCGGCGAAACGGCGTATGCGCGTTTCGAGCGCCTCGATGTCGACGTGCGCCGGCGCGCTCTCGAGCAAGACGTCGGCCGCTTCGCGGACAATTTGAACCACGCCGACGACGATCACGCACGCGATCGCGAGCGAGAGCAGCGGGTCGATGATATTCCAGCCGAAGAGCGCGATCGCGAGCCCGCCGAGGAGGACGCCGAGCGCGGCGAGCGCGTCGCTGACGACGTGCATGAACGCCGCGCGGATGTTGAGGTTACGTTTCGTCGACCGCAGCAGGAGCGAGCCGAGCGCGGCGTTCACGAAGAGCCCGAAAAGCGCGAACCCCGCCATCAGCGAACCGACCGGAGCGACCGGCACGAGGAGACGCTTGACGGCTTCGATCACGATCAGCACCGTGATCGCCAGCAGCAGGCCGCCGTTCAGGAGCGCCGCGAGGATCTCGGTGCGCGCAAAACCGAACGTCTGCTTGCGCGTCGCGGGACGTGCGGCGAGATGCAAGGCGCCGAGCGCGATCAGCAGGACGATGACGTCGAGGAAGACGTGGGCGCTGTCGGTGAGCAGCGCGATCGAATGCGCCATGAACCCGCCCGCGCACTCTACCGCGGCGACCCCTGCGGTCGCAAAGAGCGCGAGCCGGAGTCGCGCCGGGTCGTCCCGTTCCGGAAGATGCACTTACAGCGCCGCCTTCAGCAGCAGGAGTCCGAGCATCGCACCAAAGGTTGCGAACGTCCGCGACTCCGCACGCGCGATCACGCTCGGATCGTACCGGCCGACCTCCGGCTGCGCCGGCACGAGCTGCGGGAGCGTGCGCGGCACGCGCGCCGCATACTCTTCGAACCTGGTTCCGAACGTTTCGCGCAAGTACGCTTCTTCGTGCGGGACGATCGTCGCATACACCGCCACCATCGTGCCCAGCGAAAGCCCGACCAACGCGAGGCGGGAGAGTGGGGCGTTCCCGCCCGTGAAGCCGAGCGCGAATCCGAGCGCGGTGATGAAGTTCCCGAGATAGAGCGGGTTGCGCACGTAGGCGTAGGGACCGGCCGTGACGAGCTCCGGCGCGGTTACCGTATCGGAGCGCGTCGTGACGCCCGAATATCCGACCGCCCAGATGCGAATCGCTTCGCCCGCGAGTGCGAGCGGGATACCGAGCGCGACCGAAGCTGCGCTAGGCTTACCGAAGATTGCGAGTGCGACCGCCGGGAGTGCGAGGAGCGCGCCGCGATGCTTGAAGACGAGCGCCCGAGCATCCATCTCAGCCCGCTTCGCCCGGCCCCGCGAGCGCCGCCTCCCGGTCGCGCGCTTCGGCATAGACCTCGCGCAACGAGTCGGCCAGCGCAATTCTGGGAGCCCATCCGGTAGTGCGTTTCAACTTGCTCGGGTCACCGACGGCGCGCGGGACTTCCGCCGCACGCAGCAAGGACGGATCTTCACGAATCTCGACCGCAACGGCGGCGACGTTCACGAGCCGCCGGAGAACCTCTCGCATTTTCACGGCCGAACCGCTGCAGACGTTGTAGATCTCGCCCGACTGACCCCGCTCGGCGAGCGCGACGTACGCGGCGACGACGTCGCGAACGTCGAGGAGGTCGCGCTCGGTCTCGATGTTCCCGACGCTCAACACCCGCTCGTGCCCCGAAGCGACGCGCGCCAACCGCTGCGCGAACGCGGGGATTGCAAAACGCGGATCCTGACCCGGTCCGATGTGATTGAAGGCGCGTCCGATTACTGCATCGAGCCCGTACGACGCGTGCGAGGCCAGGATCAGCGCTTCGGCAGCCGCTTTGCTCGCGGCGTACGGGTTGGCGGGGCTCGGCGCGAGCGTCTCGCGCAGCGGCATGTCGGTGAGCGGACGGTTTCCGTAGACTTGCGCCGAGCTCGCGAAGACGAGCCGCGCTTTCGGTGCGGCAACGCGGAGCGCTTCAAGCAAGTACGCCGTCCCGTCAACGTTGACGGCATACGTCTCGAGCGGGCGCTCGAGCGACGCCGGAACGAAACTTTGCGCTGCGAGATGGAAGACCAGCTCGGGGCGCGCGAGCTCGACGACGGCGCGAACGTTGTCGCGATCGGTGAGCTCGAGGGGAAGGTGTTCGTCGTCGCCGCGGGAGGGCGCCGCCGAAAAAACGTCGTCGCCGCGCTCTCGCAACGCCGCGAGCAAACGGCGCCCGACGAATCCGGATCCCCCGGTGACGAGGACGCGCACGCGCTGAATTACGTCGCGACGAGCGGCCGCAGCCGATCGAGATCGGCGCGAACCATGATCTCGACGAGCTCCTCGAAACCCATCTCCGGTTCCCATCCGAGGATGCGTTTCGCCTTACCCGGATCGCCGACCAACACGTCGACTTCCGCCGGCCGGTAGAACGCGGGGTCGCTCACGACGTACCGTTCCCACTCGAGATCGACGCATTCGAATGCCGCCCGAACGAAATCTCGCACCGAGTGCGTCCGTCCCGTTGCGATCACGAAGTCCTCCGGACTCGGGTGCTGGAGCATCATCCACATCGCGCGCACGTAGTCGAGCGCATAGCCCCAGTCGCGCTTTGCGTCGAGATTGCCGAGACGAAGCTCGCGGCTGATCCCGAGCTTGATGCGCGCCACGCCGTCACTGATCTTACGGGTGACGAACTCCTTTCCCCGACGGGGCGAGTTGTGAATGATGCACTCGCCGATGCCGGCGTGGAACCGCTGTGAGTCCGTGCTCACATCGTAGAGCCAATCGGCGTAAGCCGGGATAGGGGTCTTGCGCTTGACCTCTGCGGGATCTCGCCGCAGGTGCGCCCCTATGCCGTTCTCTTTAGGCGATCGCAGATTGATCGAATAAAAAGGTCCTGGCCGCTCCGGCGGTCCCACATCGAGATTAAGAATACACTGTTGCTTCAACGCGACCGTTGCGAGCCACCACAAGCCCATCGCAAGCGTCGGCGAATTGGTTTTGAAATTCTTGTAACGATACTTCGACTTCGGTGCAGACTTCAACCCGTCCGTGGCGTGATAACCCTCAAGGAAGGCGCGCCACGAACCCTCGTCGCTGTTCAAGACGACCTTAGGAATGCGCTTTCGTCCGTCGGTGGTATAGCATTCGTCGCGCAACCATTCCAAGTACCGTGGAGCATCGTTGAGCGCAAGCGCGCCCACCGTTCTGCCCGGAACGAATCCTGAGGACGTTGCCGTGTATTTCGTCGTCCCGCATGTGACGCGCTGCCAAGCATCGGAAAAAAAAGTGCGAAGCCGCGCGTCGCTGTTCGTAAACTTGCCATGAACGCCACTTTGGCCGCTGTGGCTATAGGCGCTGCCATCACCGACAAAAGCGCCTAAGAGCCATGCCTCATCGAGGGTCAGCGACGTCAGGCTCGGCGCTTCCGGCAGTTGAGCGCGCGCCACGCGGTCGCCGACACTGACTCCCCGGTTCGGGACCTGGCCGTTCTCCGTAAAGATGACGTGGTCGCCGGTCGTCGTGACCGTCCCGCAGCGCGCCTCGAGCCGTGCAACCTCTTTGTCCTCGAAGTTGCGGCGTACGCGATAGGCCGTGCCGCCGCGAACGCGGGTGAAATCTTCTCCGTCCCAGATCTCGAGGTCTTGTATCTCGAAACGTTGGTAGGTCGGTCCCTTCTCGCGGATGTGCAAGAGGTCGCCGATCGGCAGCACGTCGATCAGTCCGTTCCTGCGAACGATCACGGGCGTGCTGGCCGGGACCGACTCGTGGTTGAAACAGATGCCGCTCACGGCGAAAATGTCGTAGCTCTCGCGATAGTTCACGGTAATATAGTGCCCGTACACCTTCGCCACGCCGTAGGGGCTGCGGGGATAGAACGGCGTCTTCTCGTTTTGCGGCGACTCGAGTACCTTGCCGAACATCTCGGAGCTCGAGGCCTGATAGAACTTGATGCGCGGATCGACGGCGCGAACCGCCTCGAGGACGCGCGTGACGCCGAGCGCGGTGAATTCGCCGGTCAGCACGGGCTGCGTCCACGAGGTGGGAACGAACGACTGCGCGGCGAGGTTGTAGATCTCGTCCGGCTTGACCGCAGCGACGATTGCGGTGATCGAGCTTTGGTCGAGCAAGTCGCCCGAGACGATCTCGACGTTATCGACGATGTGCTCGATCCGCTCGTGGACGTCGGTGCTCGAGCGGCGGGTCATTCCGACGACGCGATATCCTTTTTCGAGCAAAAACTCGGCCAGGTACGATCCGTCCTGGCCGGTGATCCCCGTAATGAGCACTTTTTTTTGCGGCATCTTAATTGAGGATGAGTACGTTCTCGCCGTTTTCGTCGAAGACGAAACGCGTCTCGTACATCTCGTCTCCATCGTTGTCGACGACTTTCGACTGGATCGTCAGACGGTGCATCGGCTTCCCTTCGTGCCGGACCAAACCGGAATAGAAATACTGGACGAGCGGCGTGGCCTTCTCGTCCAGAGCCGCGAGACGATGGCGCTCGACGAGCATTTGCAGGAGCCGGTTCTGCAGCTCGAGCGGGAGCAGGCGCGAAGTGTCGTCTTCGCTCATCCGAACGGCGACGAGCTCTTCCTGCGCCTTGTTCGACTCGGCGACGGTCTTGCCCGTCGTGTAGCGGATCACGGCGTCCCAATCGTCGGCCGGGATCCCCGAGTATCGCAGGCCGTACCGAAAGACGGTCTTGCCTTGATGCGTGACGTTGTCTTGCCAGACGGTCTTCACGCGCATGCGGACCGTCCGCTGCTCGAGCGTCGCCCGCACGTCGAACTCCGCCTTGTCGACCGCTTCCTGCGTGAGGATGCACATCCCACCGCCGCTGATGTCGAGCCCGATCGCGGGACGCTGCGACTTGCCGTCGAGCGTGTACGTGGCGCGATAGGGCTTGCGCTTACGAGGGAACTTGCGCCGGTTTACTTCTTTGCCGGTAAACCACGCCAAGAGCTCGGGGAGCATTAAGCGGCGCTTTGACGGCTCGGGGCGAGGCCCTGCGCACGCTACGCAAGGAACTTCGAGAGGCCGCGTGGTGCGTCGCCGTCGACGTGCGCGGCACGGCCCGCGAAGAGCGCGAGGCTCTGGCCGGTCACGAGCCATCCCAGCGTGTTGAAAGCCTCGCCGGTCGAGGGCCCGAGCCGGGGGATCTCACCGAGCGGCGCTCCGACGACGTAGCGGAGCGCGCCCGCGCGTTCCGCCTCCAGCATCGGCCGCGCGACGATCTCACGCGAGCTCTCGTCCAAGATTCCGATCAGCGCGCACGACGAATCGAGCATCGCCGAGCTCCCGTGCCGGAACTCGCCGGCGGCGAACCCCTCGGCGTGAACGTAGCTCGCTTCTTTCATTTTGAGCGCGAGCTCGAACGCGATCGGGACGCTGTAGCCGGCGCCGACGATCGCGACCGCCCTCCGGTATGCGATGCGGAGCGCCGCCGCCGACGCTTCCTGCCACCCTTCACCGCCCAGCCATCGCTCGACGTCGTCGGCCGTCTCGCGCAACGTCGCCGCCGTTCGGTTTCGGTGTCCCGCGATCAGCGCCGCGGCCCACAACAGGATCGCGACCGTCGCGGTTACGCTCTTCGTCGCCGGAACGGCGCGCTCGGGGCCGGCGTCGAGCGCGATCGAACGATCGGCGCGTGCCGCGAGCGGCGAGTCGGGCGCGTTCGTGATCGCGATCGTTTTCCGCGGCGCGAGCAGATCGAGGGCGGCGAGGACGTCTCCCGAGCGCCCGCTTTGGGAGAGCGCGACGACGCACGCTTCGCGATACGCTTCGCGGTCGAAGCGGGTCTCGGTCGCCGCGAGCGCGCTCGCCCAAATCCCGCGCCTGCGCAGCGCGAGCGCGCCGAGCTGCCCGGCGAACAGGGAGCTCCCGCTTCCGACGAAGCAGACCTGGCGCGTTCCAATCGCGCGTGCGAGCTCGTCGGCCTTCGCCGAGGCCGCCAGCCGCCGCCACACCTCGGGCTGCTCGCGAATTTCCGCTTCGAAGCGCGCGCCGAGCATCAACGCGCCAGACGTGCCAGGACGCGAGCGCGCAGCGCGTACATCCCGTCGTCGTCTCCCATCCAGTCGTCGACCATCAGCGCGAAGGTGATCGCCCCGTGACCGTGCGGCCGGAGATACCCCGCGAGGCCGCGGGCGTACCGCCGCGTCCCCGTCTTGGCGAAAACTCGCATTGAGGCGGCCGTCCCGTTGAAATCGATGACGGGAAGCGCGTCGAGAACCGCGTCTCGGTTGGGGCCGTTCCAATCGTATTGCAGCAAGCGGACGAGGACGCGCGGGCTCAAACGGTCGTAGATCGAGAGCCCCGAGCCGTCGGTGACGTCGAGGCGCAGCGGATCGATCCCCAGCGAACGCAACCACTCGTTCTCGAGCGCCGCACCGTGCTCGCTCGTCCCGGGAACGCCGCTGCGTGCCACGCCGAGCGATTTGAGGAGCAGCTCGCCGACGAGGTTGTCGCTCGGAAACCAGAAGTCGTGAAGGTAGCGCGCCAGCGGCGCCGATTCGTGCGTCCACAGAATCCGCGCGCCGGCGGCGCTCCCGGTTGGCGGTGGTCGCAGAGTGTCCACGGCGACCGAAACGCCGTGTGCTGCGAGCGCGCGCGCGAAGACGTCGAGCGCGTACGCCGGCGGATCGGGAACCGCCGCGTCGAGCTTCTCGGGTTTCGCGTTCGCCGGGATCGAGCCGACGAACAGGATCGTGGAGCCGTCGCGATCGACGTCGAGCGTGTCTTTGCTCCCCGGCGGTCCGGTCGTTGCACGATTCTCGGTCGCGAGGGAGGACGTGGGCGCGAGTGCGACCGCGGGTGGCGCGCCCGGCGACGCGGGGGTGATGACCGCGTGCAGGACGTTGTCCTCGAGGCAAACGGCGCTCACGACCGGCGCAAAATAAAAGGGAAAGTCGTCCCACACCCAGCCGTCGGGATACGGCCGCCGGTCGAAATAACCGTCGTCTGCAGCAAGCCCCGCGACCGACGTGATACCCGCAGCCGCGACCGCGGCGGCGGCCGCGTCGAGGTCGGCAGCGCGTAGGAGCGCATCGCCGCCGCCTGAGAGGATGAGGCGATTGTCGTCCGCGAGCGCGACACGGGTCTTGAACGTGAACGACGGCCCGAGGAGCGCAAGCGCGGCCGAGCCGGTCAGCACCTTCATCGTGCTCGCCGGCATGAACGCATCGTCGGTGGCGCGCGCGTACAGAACGCGGCCCGTCGCGGTCTCGACCGCGAGGATCCCCGAGTGCGCCCCTTTGAGCGTCGGCGAACCGTCCACAATCGCATCGACGTCGTGCTGCAATGCGGCGACCTCGGCCGCGGTCCACGACGCGCCCGCCGCAACCGGTTTTG